>CASBPW010000020.1 GCA_949127685.1 Candidatus Sivonenia alaskensis PMM_0068
ATCCCAAGAAGCTAAGCTCTTAGAATCTGAGGCCCAACCTGTCTCAGGTTTGCCTACTACGGAAGAAGGCTACCTGGCACTAATTCGCTCTTGGAGGGAGGAGGCACAGACGGTAGAGCCTATCGCGCCCGTTAATCCTCCCGTCGAACTTGTGGTGGAAGCCCCTCCTCCTCCCGTTGAAACTAGCCCTGTTTTTGAAGCCTCTGAGCCTGTTACTGCTTCATCCCCTCCCACTCCAGCCGTCTCGGAATCAGAATCCGAGAATGAATCGGAAAAGGTTCCCTTTTGGCGTAAAGCCTTTAACTGGAATCGTGGTGCCTCCACCCCTAGTGTCCCTGGGGAAGCTATTTCCACTCCTGAACTAATCCCGGAGGAAGCATTTGATGAAGGATTCCTTTGGTCTGCCGAAGTCCTTAGTGCTCAAGGACGTCGACCCGAGGATGTCACCGTTGAGGAAATCACGTGGCTGAAAAAGTTGCGCAAAGGTCTGCAACGAACCAGCCGTGGCTTGGTCAATGACCTCAAAGCAGTGGTGGGGAAAGGCCCTATTAGTGCCGACGACTTAGACGATATTGAAAACCTCTTACTCAGCGCTGATGTTGGAGTGGCCAGTACGGAGCGCATTATTGAGGCCTTAAAAGTTCGGGTAAAAAAAGAATCGCTATCCGCAGAAGCGGTTTTTGATTTTCTAAAAACACAATTAAAGGAACAGCTAGAGTTTGTTGATCCCATCGGTTATGCTCCAAAGAGAGGCCAGCTCAATGTATGGCTCATTGTGGGGGTAAATGGCGTCGGTAAAACAACCACTATTGGTAAACTTGCTCATCTAGCCCAACAGTCTGGATACAAAACTTTGGTAGCGGCGGGAGACACGTTTCGGGCAGCGGCGGTGGAACAGCTGCAGGAATGGGGACGTCGGAGTGGGGTAGAAGTAATTGCCAATCAAGGTAAAAATGCTGACCCTGCCGCAGTCGTTTTCGATGGAATTATGGCGGCTCAAGCTCGAGGTTCAGAGTTACTGCTGGTAGATACGGCAGGACGTCTCCAGAATAAAAAAAATCTGATGGAAGAGTTAGCCAAAATTCGACGGATCATTGATAAGAAGGCAACAGGTGCTCATATCGAAGCGTTACTCGTGCTCGATGCTTCGACAGGTCAGAATGGTTTGGTCCAAGCCAAAGTATTCTCGGAGGTGGCTAACTTAAGTGGAGTGATTCTAACGAAGTTAGATGGCACATCTCGAGGTGGGGTCGCTCTTGCAGTAGTGGAAGAGTTGAAAATTCCAATCCGCTTTATTGGAGTTGGAGAAAAGATTAATGATCTTCGACCGTTTAATAGCTATGAATTTGTGGAAGCCCTATTGAGTGACCAGAGCTGAAACCTCTCCCCTAGATCAGCGTTTTTCAATAGGCTGAAAATCATCCACTTCAATACGCCACCAGATAAGTCTTGCAGTGACAGCGACGAGAATAAATCCGAGAACAACGGCTAGAAACAAGCTAAAACCAAATAAATTAAGTCCTGAGATCATGAGCACTAAAGTGCCCCCTGTGACGCCGAGGAAAGGAATGAGCATCATATTCCGGTTTCCTACCCGGTCTCGTAGATAATATTTTCCGCATTCTTGCATGGTGTACCCACAGGCCAAGCAGGCAATAAATGCTGCAATAAAGAGGAACATCGGGGGTTCTATAAACCCTGCCTGAGCGAGTAGAGCAAAATTGCTAGAAAACATATCTTAGTTTCTTTACAAAAAGTAATCATGTCCTATTGTGCCATGACAAGCGGGATTCGGGGAAAGCGAAGCCAAATTGGGTAATCTACACTGAGCCTCTTTCTCTTTGCTTCCCAGTGACTTCGAACTATCGCCTACGGATTTGTGATTTGCCCAGTACGGAACGCCCCCGCGAACGACTCCTGGAAGTAGGTCCTAGAAATCTTTCCACTGGCGAACTGATAGCCATTCTCCTGGGCACCGGGCAAGGACCGGGCAAGCTGTCTGCGGTTGGGTTAGCGCACTTATTACTGAATGAACTGGGGCGAGGCAGTAAAGATCCGCTGTCGGCCTTGAGAGAAGTAGGTCCTCAGCAGTTAATGGATATTGACGGCATCGGCCCTGCCAAGGGCGCAACCATCTTGGCGGCGGTAGAACTAGGGCGTAGAACATTCCTTAACCGTCCTTTAGACCGTCCCATCATCGATGGCCCTGAAACGGCTCATCTCATTTTTCAATCAGAGTTGGCCTTCCAGCCTCAAGAACGTTTTGTGGTCTTGCTTCTAGATATCAAAAATCGCGTTATTGGAACACATTTGGTTTCTCTGGGGACTGCCGATGAAACGATTGCTATTCCCCGCGATGTTTTTCGAGAGGCCGTCCGTCAGGGTGCGGTAGGTATCCTTGCCGGGCATAATCACCCTTCTGGAGATAGTACGCCCAGTCCCGAAGATATCGCCTTAACCCGTCAACTCCTAAAGGCATCACAAATTCTGGGTGTGACCTTATTGGATCATTTGGTGATTGGACAGGATTGTTTTACGAGTTTGAGACGAACGACCGATGTGTGGAATGGGATAACAACTGCTTGACTCGTGACAGAGACTTTTTCCATAACTCATAATTGACTTTTCCCGCTTCCTTTGGAACAAGAAGAAAGGATATCAAAAAGGAAGCAGTGGCACACTAATTATTATGCTTTCCAACGTTGGAACCGACCTCTTCGATTAATTCCTCTACCTCAAACTGACAACTGCCACAGCCTGAGCAGGCTCCACTGCGACGAACGATATCCTCGAAGCTGAGATTCTGTTGGGCTAGCTTATAGACCTGACCATAGGTCACCAACGTACAGCTACAAATCACTTCTTCCAGAGCATGCATAGGGACTAGGGTAAAACTTTATTTTAACGTACAGCTTTATGCACAATGCGCGAAACCTTTGCCGAGTAAATGTCTTAAAAATATGGTGCGTTTACCCTGGGGAGAGGCTCAGATGGCTTGGAAAGCTAGTCCATAGTGTGGCAAACTAGGCCCATGGGAAAAACGTCTGCCACCATGCCAAAGCCCTTCATGTTCCTGCTGTTGGTCATGGGAGGTGCCACCATTTCTATGTATAGTTTGGCCTTTTGGTTTGGCTCGTCGGCCTTAAAAGACGTGTCCATACCTTCCCTGTTTAGGCCCAAAAAACAAAAAAAAGTCCAGGTCTTACTCGATGAGAAAGGAATCCTAGCCCGGATGGCCAAGGACAAGAGAGCCTTCGTGGTCGCTCCAACGAAGGAAGTAAGTGTGAATGCTATCGAACGCGATCCAGAATATGTAAATCCCAATCGCGACGCCTTCCCAGATTTCCCAAAAGCAAATACTAACGAGCCCGCTACCCCGGTAACCAAGCCAGAAGAGCCTGTGGCCAAAGTTGAAACGGTGACCAAGGTTCAATCAGTTCAAGCAGAAGCGCAAGGGGTGCTCCTTAAGGTAGAGTCTGCCCAGAGAACGGGCAGTACAGTTGCGCTGCAGGTAGTCCTCCGCAATAAGAGCGGACGTTCGGTGCGCTTCCTATACAGCCCTGCTTTTGAGTTATTAAAAGTCTCAGATGACCGAGGACAAGAATTAGATCCCTACACCTCCGGACTGCCTGCGATTGTGCCGCCTGATGGTCAAGACTACTCTGGAGTCATTGAAGTAGCCATAGACCCTCAAGATAGACCCGCCAAGCTCAATCTCTCTCTATCGGACCAAGTGGATGGGAAGTTACAGCTCGAGCTTTCAGGGATTGTGGTTCCGTAAGACAAATGAGTAAAAATACTTTCTCGACCTGAAAGTCCATTGCCTAATGCGTTCTAAGCATTTTAAGTTCTATGATCCCCTTGATCCCCTCTTGATCCCTGCGGGATCAGTCGGTATTGTTAGATCAAAGAAATAGTTAATTTTCCCAGTGGTGCATGTTCTGCATGCTCAAAGGACCATCTGCGTTTCTAGCTCATTCCAGATAGTAGAGGCCAAATCATGTCCAGACGTCCACAACTCCCCCTTGAAGAGATGACTCTTCGCCAACTGCGATTGGTTGCTCAGCAATACCAAATTTCCCGCTACAGCCGTATGACCAAGATTGAACTTATAGATTCAATTCAAGATGCTATGCGCATAGCAGAAGCAAAGCAAAGCTTTAGCCGTAATCCAATGGAGGCAAAAGAACAAGTGGAAAGCACTAAATACCGCGTCGGACTCGGAGAGCCCATTGTTGAACTTGATGATGTTGATGCAGATCTAGGGGACTTGCCTGGGGGCTATGGTGAGAGCCGAATTGTGCTCTTACCTCGGGATCCTCAATGGGGCTATGCCTACTGGGATATTTCAAATGAGCACAAGGACCACTTGCGGTGGCAAGGAGGACGGCAGTTGGTCTTGCGTCTCTATGACGTAACCGACGTCTACTTTGATGGGTTCAACGCCCAAAACATGAATGAGTATCCCTGTGATGAGGTGGCTCGGGAGTGGTACATTCCGATTCCTATTAGTGACCGTAACTACGTCATTGATATTGGCTACAAAACAGAGAGTGGTAATTTCTTGGTTTTAGCGCGCTCCGCGTCTGTCGAGATTCCTCCGGTTTATCCTTCTGATTGGGTTGATGACCGCTTCTTGACGATTCCCTTTGATATGGACCTGCGAGGTAAGACCTTCACATCCTTCGTGCCTCCGTCGAAGCAACGGGCAGCCTTCGAAGGGGTTGGCTTCGGCGGTGCAGCTACCGTCGTTACAGGGACCCATCAATCTTTACTGGACTATATGGCTGCTCAGGTAGCCGTAGGTGCCAATCCAGGCTCTTTATTCGGGTCTCAGCAAATGGTGTCTGGTATGGGTTTAGTGGGCGCTGTGCCTACTTCTTACTCCGGCATCGGGCTTTCTGGCATCGGCTTTATGGGGGCTTCCGAATCTTTTTCCGTCTCCGCTGTTCCAGTCCGCGCCCGCTCTTTCTGGTTGGTCGCCGATGCAGAACTAATCATTTACGGGGCGACAGAGCCTACCGCCTCTGTCACCATCGCGGGTAAGCCCATTAAGCTGAATCCCGATGGTACGTTCCGCTTCCAATACCATTTCCCCGATGGCTTTATCGGTCAGCCGATTGTGGCTGTGGCGGATGATGGAGAACAAAGCCGTTCGATCACGATGAACTTCCTTCGGGATACGCCTGTACGCAACACGAATACCAAAGAAGAAATGGTGCTTGAAACGTACTAGGCTACTGGGGGGTACTTAATTGGACCCCCCTTAATTTTTTGGTTTTTTGGCGCATTGGCGGCATAGGAGGTGTTTATGGCTCTAGGATATTTAGCGTTGGTTCTTCATGCTCATTTACCCTTCGTTCGCCATCCGGAGAGCGATTATGTTTTGGAAGAAGAATGGTTATTTGAAGCGATTATAGAGACCTACATCCCGCTGATCAACATGTTTGAGGGATTAGAGGCCGATGGTATCAATTTCAAACTGACGATGTCGATGACGCCTCCCTTGGTGGCGATGCTCCAAGACCACTATCTTCAGGAAAAATTCGACGAGCACTTAACGCTTACGCAAGAACTGGCAGAAAAAGAATTAGACCGAACCAGCACCCATGGCCATTTGCACTATCTTGCGGAGTACAACGCGCAGTGCTTAGAAACCGTACGTGAAACGTTTGAACGTTATGACGGAAACATTGTCCGGGCCTTTAAAAAGTATCAAGACTCAGGCAATTTAGACATCCTGACCTGTGGCGCTACCCACGGTTATCTACCCTTGATGCAGATGTATCCCGAGGCCGTATGGGCCCAACTTAAAGTAGCGGTAGATTCCTATGGGGAAGCATTTGGTCGTGCTCCAAGAGGGATCTGGCTTCCTGAATGCGCCTACTATTCAGGCTTGGAGAGGATGCTAGCCGATGTCGGTCTGCGCTACTTCATCACCGATGCCCATGGCATTCTCTATGCTACTCCTCGGCCTCGCTATGGAGCCTATGCACCTATTTTCACCCCCACAGGGGTCGCTGCCTTCGGACGGGATTACGAATCCTCCCAACAAGTCTGGTCTTCTGAGGTAGGTTACCCCGGCGATCCGGTCTATCGCGAATTCTATAAAGACCTGGGCTATGAAGCGGAATATGAGTACATCAAGCCCTACATCATCCCGAATGGCACCCGCAAGAATACCGGTATCAAGTATCACAAGATCACCAGTCGTACGGGAGGATTAGACCAGAAAGACCTCTACGATCCTTATTGGGCCAGAGAAAAAGCGGCAGACCATGCCAGCAACTTTATGTTTAACCGCCAACGCCAAGTCGAATATCTGCATGGAGTTATGGGACGTGAACCGATTGTCGTCAGTCCTTATGATGCCGAGCTCTTTGGGCACTGGTGGTATGAAGGACCTTGGTTTATTGATTACTTAATCCGCAAGTCTCATTACGACCAAGGAGTCTATCAGATGACCAACCTGGCGGATTATCTCCAACACAACCCTACTCAGCAGGTAGCCAATCCTGCTCAGTCCAGCTGGGGGGCCAAGGGCTTCCATGAATTTTGGCTCAACGATACCAATTCCTGGGTTTATCCCTATCTTCACAAAACGACCGAGCGGATGATTGAGCTGTCCAAACGGGAACCTGTGGACGAAAAGGAATGGCGGGCTTTGAACCAAGCCGCACGGGAAGTACTGCTGGCACAATCCTCTGACTGGGCCTTCATCATGCGTACAGGAACCATGGTCCCCTATGCCATCCGTAGAACCCGGTCCCACGTCCTCCGATTCAACAAGATTTGGGAAGATATGAACCAGGGCAAAGTTGACACCGAGTGGCTAGAAAAGGTTGAGTACATCGATAACATTTTCCCGGAAATAGACTATCGGTGTTACCGTCCGCTCTAGGAGGACTTTAGGACCTTTAGAACTACTACTTTCGAATTACTTACCCACGATCCTAAGCAAGGATCATCTTGCTTTGGGCATCCAGCAAATGTTTGTTCAACATAGGCTCCACGACAGAACCCATGAGGTGATTCCAAGGTAAACAAGATAAGTCATTCCAATTTTCGTGGACATAGAAATCCAGCGGTGGAATTTGGCCTTTTAGTTCTTTGAAGGCGCGCTTGAAACTTCCCAAAGAGCCTCCATATTCACGGGCTTTGAGAAGCACTTCTCCAACCCTGCGGTCCCCACGGGCAATCAAGGCTTGAATCACAGACCAACTGTAGCTTTCAGGCCGGAAATCTACCCCTTGTTTGTGTAAGGCTTTGGCTAAGTATTGGAGTTTCTTTTCTGCTTTAGCATCTACGCCATAGACCTGGAAAGGAGTATGGGCTTTGGGAACAAAAGTACTGCACCCAAAACTCAAACGAAACCGTTTGGCTTCTTTCTTAAGCGCTGTGAGCATGGCAATGGTGGCCTCCAAGTCTTCGAAAGTTTCACCAGGAACTCCAGCCATGCCATAAAGTTTCATCCCGGTTAATCCGCTATCCATCGCCGTATGGAGGGATTGATGGATTTCTTCGGCGGAGAGCTTTTTATTAATAATCTGACGCAATCGTTCTGACCCACTCTCGACGGCAATCGTTACGGACTTAGAACCACGTTTAGCAAGCGTCCTGGCAATTTTAGGCGTCAACGTATTCGCGCGCACCGAGGATACACTCAGATGGACTTCAGAAAATTCGTCTTGGTCCAGGTAATCGATTAGGGATTCAAATTCTGGATGTTGGGTGACCGAAGCTCCGAGTAAACCCAGCCGAGGGGTAACTTTTAACCCTTCCTGAATGAGCGGAATGAGCGACCCTTCTAGCGAAGGAGTTCTAAACGGTAAAGTCAGATAACTGGCTAAACAAAAACGACACATCTCCGGACACGAACGGACTACTTCCACCATGAAGATGTTTTCCCAGGCGCTGTGCGCCGTGACCACGCTAGAAGAAGAAAGTTTATTTCCCCGATAGGTTTGTTTCTGGACCAGGCTGGGTGCTTGACTACTTGAAATAGAAACAACTGGACTGGTGGGAGATTCATAGTCCACTTCATAAAGGCTCGGGACATATAGACCAGGGATTTGGGCAAGCCTGAGCAGTTTCTGCTTACGGTCCAATCCCTTGAATTGCTGGAGGGCTTGCATGAAGGTGGGGACTAATTCTTCGCCATCGCCGAGGAGGAAGACATCGAGAAATAGAGAAAAAGGCTCTGGGTTGGCACTAAAAACGGGTCCCCCGCCAAAAACAATCGGTTCTTCTTCTCCTCGTTCTTCTGCCCGTAAGCTAATTCCCAAGTTTTCTAGTTGTGTAATCACATGGACAAAATCCAATTCCCAAGAAAATGAGAAACCTACTGCGTCCACCTGCGCAGGCAAAGGCTCATGAATATCGGTGAAAAGACGAGCGACCCGCACTCCGGGCAAGGAAGCAAGGAGCCGCCAAACTACTTGATAGCCCAGACTTGTGATACCGATGGTGTATTCATTGGGAAAAGCATAGATGACTTCTAAGACATCAGAACTACCCTGCCCATAGGTAGGTTCAAAAAGTACTTTTTCTTCCTGGAACAGATTGGTATGTTGCATAGATAAACATGAGTAGCAATGAACTGTAGGTATGATCCGCTCCTGAAAGGAGAGCCATAGGCCAGTCTCACCGCCAGAGGATCTCCGCATGGTGTCGAATGTGGTCTTCTACAAAGGTAGCAATGAAGTAGTAACCATGGTCATATCCCTCCTGGCGGCGCAAGGTCAGTGATTGACCAACGGTGGCACAAGCTTCCTCGAACACCTCAGGCATCAATTGCGTTTCCAGAAAAGAGTCAGCCGTCCCTTGGTCAATCAGGATCGTTTGGGTGAATGGAGATTTTAGGATGAGCTCACTGGCATCATAGACCCGCCATCTTTCTTGGTCTGCTCCCAAATAATGCGTAAAGGCTTTCTTTCCCCAAGGACACCGCATTGGGGCTGTAATCGGAGAGAACGCAGAAACTGAAGCATACAACGCTGGATTTTTCAGCGCACAGACCAAGGCTCCATGTCCGCCCATGGAATGTCCAAAAATTCCTTGCCGCCCCTGCTTTACGGGAAAATGCTCTGCTATCAGTGCAGGTAATTCTTGGGTGACATAGCTATACATGCGGTAGTGGGCACGCCAAGGTTCTTCGGTTGCATCTACATAAAAGCCTGCGCCTGTCCCAAAATCCCAGTCGGCATCGGCTCCTGGAATTCCTGTGTTGCGTGGGCTCGTATCCGCTGCCACCAGCATCACCCCATACTTGGCGGCAAACTGTTGTGCCCCCGCTTTGACCATGAAGTTCTCTTCGGTAGCAGTGAGTCCAGACAGGAAATAGAGTACGGGCACGGGCTCCGATTTTGCCTGAGGGGGTTCATACACCGCGAACTTCATTTCACTGTTACAGATGGAAGAAAAGTGGCTGTAGAAACCAACGGTGCCGCTAAAGCAAGCATGCTTGCTCACAAGATAGAGTCCAGACATATCGTTAAAACGTCACTACGGTACGAATGCCTTCGCCTCGATGCATCAGGTCAAAGGCCTCATTGATGCGCTCCACAGGCATGACCTGAGTGATCAAATCATCGATATTGATCTTACCTTCCATATACCAATCCACGATTTTGGGCACCGCCGTCCGCCCTTTTGCGCCCCCGAAGGCGGTTCCTTTCCAAACACGGCCCGTCACCAGTTGGAAGGGACGAGTGCTGATTTCCTGCCCTGCCCCAGCTACCCCAACAATCACACTCACGCCCCAGCCCTTGTGACAGCACTCCAAAGCCTGACGCATCAGCTTGACATTCCCTACACATTCAAAGCTGTAATCAGCCCCACCTTTAGTCAGTTCTACCAGATGGGCCACCAAATCTCCCTCGACTTCCTTAGGGTTCACAAAATGTGTCATCCCTAGCTTTTCGGCCAAAACTCGTTTTTTTGGATTTAGGTCCACGCCCACAATCATACCGGCTCCGACCATACGGGCCGCTTGGATCACATTTAAGCCGATTCCACCCAAACCAAACACCACGACATTGGCTCCTGGCTCTACTTTAGCTGTATTTATCACGGCTCCAAGCCCGGTAGTGACCCCACAGCCGATATAGCAGACTTTCTCAAAAGGAGCATCTTCCCGAATTTTTGCCAGAGCGATCTCAGGCAGCACCGTGTAGTTTGCGAAGGTGGAAGTGCCCATATAGTGATGAATCTTTTTACCAGCGAGGGAAAAGCGGCTCGTCCCATCGGGCATCAACCCTTGCCCCTGCGTCACCCGAATCGCTTGACAAAGATTGGTTTTGCCGCTCAGGCAATAGTCACAGTTACGACATTCTGGGATGTAGAGCGGAATTACATGATCTCCAGGTTTTAAAGACCGTACGCCGGGACCGACTTCAACCACAACGCCAGCCCCTTCGTGTCCCAAAATCGCAGGGAACAGACCTTCCGGGTCAGCCCCAGAGAGCGTAAAAGCATCGGTGTGGCAGATCCCTGTGGCTTTAATTTCAACCAGCACTTCCCCTTCTTTGGGACCTTCAAGCTGCACCGTTTCAATCTGCAAGGGTTTACCTGCTTCAAAGGCTATGGCTGCTTTCACGTCCATGCTGATACTCTCCGTGGATGGCCTGACTATCCCACATCGTTTGGCCCCTATCCATGGTCTTAAGTATGATTTAGCTCTTTTTACCCATAAAAAAAGGGGGCATAGCCCCCTCAAACCCTTTGTCTAACAAAACATAGGCTTAGTAGATTTCTTCTTCCTTGTGGGTTTCGATGACGCAATCACCTGTGGGGTAGGCCACGCAGGTCAAAACGTAACCAGCAGCAATCTGGTCATCGTCGAGGAAGGATTGGTCAGACTGGTCAGGGGCAGCCCCGCTTACCAGTTTGCCAGCGCAGGTAGAACAAGCACCCGCGCGGCATGAGAAGGGCAGGTCAATACCAGCTTCTTCGGCGGCGTCAAGAATGTACTTATCAGTGGCACACTCAATGGTTTTTTCGCCAGAAGGGGTTTTTAGCGTAACTTTTGCCATGCTGTTCGATTCTCCCGATTGGATAGTTAAGAAGTAGGGCTTTACACAAAGACTCAGCTTATATCAAAAAGCTACTCTGTGGCAGCTCTTGAAAGAGTAATCATTAAGACTTTATTAAGCGATCCAATCCGAATAAGTTTCTGAAAATCCCATCCGTGATTGTTTTAGGGGTGAACTTAAGAGCATTCGCCAAGAAAGAACCTCCCGAAAAAGCTTGATATCGGTCACGGGGATTTTCGTCGGCAAGGGCCTTCAAAATGAACGGAGCCACCCTTTCTGGCTCCCAAGCTTCACGAGTAAAGCTATCCATTTGAGCCTGCGTTTTCAGAGAAGCTTCTTTGTAGGGACCTTCCAGATAAGGCATGGACTGGTCACGGGCCACCTCAAAAAATTTTGTTTCCACGGGCCCTGGCTCGACGAGAGAGACCTGAATCCCAAAAGGAGCAAGTTCCATACGCAAACTATCACTAAGCCCTTCTAAGGCGAATTTACTGGCATGGTAGAGACCACTAAAGGGTAAAGCAATCAGGCCCGATAGGGAACTGATATTCACGATTCGGCCCTTACCCTGGATCCGCATCGTCGGGATCACTCTCTGGGTAAGGAGCAAGAGCCCGATCACATTCACTTCAAATTGACGGCGGATCGCTTCTTCGGTGAGCAATTCCAGGGGCCCATATTGGCCGTAGCCTGCGTTGTTGACCAAACCATCAACCCGCCCATAGTGCTCAAGCGTTTTGGCTACCAGATCTTCCAGGTCGGCCCCTTGAGTCATATCCATGGGCACGACGAGGCTTTCTGCCTTAAGCTCAGCCGCGAGCTGCTCAAGTTTGTCGACACTACGGGCGGCCAGCACTAGTTTTGCCCCTTGCGTAGCCAAAAGTTTGGCGGTAGCAGCTCCAATCCCCAGAGAAGCCCCGGTGATGATAATGACTTGGCCCGCAATTTTGTTTTGGCTCATGCGTCTCTATTTTTTTAGGATTTCTATTTTAACGAGTTGCCAGCGGAGTCAATTGGGCTGCTACTGCTTGCAGAACGAGTTCTAGACGCACTCCTCGCGATGCTTTAAAGAGTACCCGGTCTCCTGGCTTCAAATAGTCACGTAGCGCATGGGCCAGGGATTGATGATCGGCATGGATCGTCGATGCTACGCCGCAAGCTCCGGCTTGGATGGCCTCCCCATCGGCCCCACATTCCAAAATAAACAGACGGTCGAGGTTCAAGGCTTGTACATGGGCCCCTACTTGCTGGTGATAGTCCTTGGATTGTTCGCCCAATTCTTTCATTTGACCCAGAACGGCGATGTGCCGCTTACCCGGTGTTTGGGCCAAGACTTCTAAAACTGCTATGGTTGCCTCTGGCCCGGCATTGTAGGTTTCATCGAGAAAAATCAAGGGATCGCTTTCATCCGCAGGGTGTTGCAATGCCAACGTTCTACTGCGCCCACCGGGCAAAGTGAGCCCTTCTAGTCTTGCGGGGAGACTCGCTAAATCGATCCCTAAACCTCGATGGGCTACCGCCAGGGCTCCCAACAGATTCATGGCCTGATGCCGCCCGGCAAAGGGCAGCGGAAAAGGAATACCCTCCACCCAGAGCACATCATCCCGAAGCTCTCCCCGAAATTCGCCAGCGTCTAAGCCGAAGGTCAGCAAAGAACGCCCTGCTAAAACTTTTTGAGCCGTTTGCCGTAAGAGCGGCTGTTCTCCATTCAAGACTGCCAAACCATCGGCAGGCAGCGTTTCTATGAGTTCACACTTGGCTTTAGCAATATTTTCTAAAGAACCCAAACCTTCTAAGTGGGCTGCGCCAACGCAGGTAATCAAGCCCATAGTCGGTCGGGCAATCATCCCTAGGGTATGAATTTCTCCTAAGGCCCGCATCCCCATTTCGATAACGGCATAGCTATGGCTATCATCCAAACCCAACAGGGTTTTTGGGACCCCAATTTCGTTATTTTCATTGGCTAAAGACTTGAGGGTCGCAGGGCCTAAAAGAGCAGTCAGTAACTCTTTCGTAGAGGTTTTGCCCACAGAACCCGTAATTCCAATCACCGGGATCACAAATTGCTCACGCCACCATTGAGCTATCTGTTGATATACCGCACGCGTGTCTTTTACCAGAATATGAGGATAGGGCACGGGGATTTGACTAACGATCCCCACAGCACCTTGCGCCATCGCCTGGTCAATAAACTGATGTCCATCAAATTTTTCGCCCACCAGCGGAATAAAAAGTTCTCCAGGGCCTATTCCCCGTGAATCAGTGCTCACGGAAAACGTGCGCCTGGACCAATTCCCCTGAACAGAAGAACCTGTGAGAACGATTAGGTCCTCCAGTGTTAATAAGCACCCCATGAAATTGCCATCTGATTTGCTCAAATATCCTACACAGTTATTTGCTGCGAGATACAGGCTCTCAAATCACCCTATTCCTTACCGGAACGGCTCCAAGCTGAGGCTTGGAACAATTATATCTTCTGCAGAAACCTTAAATCAGGCTTATATTGGGCTTTCAGAAGCTATCCCCTGCGCTTACTGGCTGATAATAGAAAAAGTCTGTCCTCACTTGAGCACAGGCTATTCCCCGGAGAAACGCGAACGGTGGCTAGGCTGAAGGCAAAGACCTCTCTTTTAGAAGATTTCTTGGTAGCAGAACCCAGCCTGCGTCCCCAGATCTACTTCAAAAACTCTCTAACGGCGCTTTCCCATGCGATGGAAGACCAAATCCTCGCTATAGATAACCGCGATGATCCTCCATTGGTGATTGCCAACTTCCAGAAAGAACGGTTTTACCGGATGGAAGCCCGCCGTTATCAGCGCATCAGCTCTCAAGCAGACCAAGTATTTATTCTGGCGGCTCCAGAAACTGAATTTTTTGGGGAAGATACCGATTGCCATTTAGTGCCTCTAGACCCGAAAGATCCGTTAGCGCAAGAATGGCATTTGATTATTCTCAGTCGCCGATATGCGGCGGTACTGGTATGCCGTGAAGAACCAGGGAAAGAAAGCTGGACAGAATATGGCCAAGATACATTGCCTACTCTGGATCCGGCCCGTCGTTTCCGGGGGGTGTGGTCTTTTGATCGTCAGCTTACTTGGCGTGCGGCATCCTTGATTGTGCCCAAAATTCTGGCTTATCGTCCTGATTGTGCAGAAATTTTGGAAAATCACCCGATGCTCTCGCTCACTCCTGGCGGCCCTGCCCTGCTCGACCCCGCCGTTTATACCGAGAGACTATTTAACTACTTGCAAGCGGGACAATACAAACTTGTCAAGACCATCAAAGTCATTCAAGGGCAAGAACGCAAAGAACGGTTGGTCAATCGGATCACAGGTATGGTCCGCAGTTCCCTGGACCCTCAAGTAGTCCTCCAGTTAGCAGTACAGGAATTGGGTGAAGCCCTCCATGCTTCCCGCTGCCTCCTCTATCAGCCCACGGGGAACGGACATTACCTCATTCGCCAAGAATTTCGGGCAACTGATCTAGATAGTCTCTTAGAACAGGAGGATGAGCTTTCTCATAAATTCCTGATTGAGCTAGCCGTGCAGCGGAAACAAGTGGTTGCACTGGAGACCGATGACACTGGACGCAGGAATTACCCACCAGAAATTTCCGGAGCGTTAAGCGCGGATCATCTGGTTTCGATCAAAGAGGAAATGCAAGCCCAGGGGGTGCGGTCCTGGCTGGTAGCTCCCGTCATTTTCCAAGAACAAAACCTTGGAGCCTTGAGTTTGCAACAGATCGATGGAGAAATTCGGGTTTGGACGCTGGCCGAGATAGAGTTGGTCCGTGCAGTCGCAGACCAACTGGGTGTTGCGCTCATCCAAGCGGAAGCCTATCGCAGTTTGCAACAGCTCAACCAGCAATTAAAAAGCTTAGAAAAAGCCCGCTCAGATCTGATTATGGTCACCACCCATGAACTGCGGACACCGCTGACGACCCTTAGGGTCTGCCTGGAAACCCTCCAAGAACATCCTGATATGGAGCCTTCCTTGCGTCAGCAATTTTTGGACACAGCGTTAGGAGATTCAGAGCGCCTCAGAGACTTGGTGGAAGATTTTCTGATCCTATCTCGGCTGGAAGCAGGCCGCGTTAGTTGGCAAATGGAAAATACGGACCTCAAAGAATGTTTTAGCATCGCGGTGAGTAGCATGCACCGTCGAGAAGTCAGCATGGACCTCAAGCTGGATATTTCTGCTGATTTGCCAACTGTATGGGCAGACCGGGAGCGACTCACAGAAGTCTTGATCAAGCTTTTAGACAATGCTGTCAAGTTTTCCAAACCACCCCATACCATCGAAGTCTCTGCCAGAGCCATAGAAGGGGCGGTAGAACTCTGTGTTCGCGATTATGGCCGAGGTATTGAAGAAGACCGTCTCGCCATTATTTTTGATGCCTTTACACAAGCAGAAGCCGTAATGACCCGGACTAACGCTGGCTGTGGTTTGGGTTTGACCATCTGTCACCAAATCATCACCCAGCAAGGGGGACAGATTTGGGCAGAATCCGAAGGCTTAGGCAAAGGGAGCCGTTTCTACATCGTGCTTCCCACGGCTGAGGCGGATTTCCAAGAACGGGCGATGGCAAGATCCTAATGTTACGGTCGCTATGGGAACTTTGGATGGACGAAGCCCTCCGGGAAGCTCAAGCGTCCTCTCAGCGGGGGGATGTACCCGTAGGCGCTGTGTTGCTGGATGGCCAAGGGAAGTTGATAGTGGCTGGGGGTAACCGCAGAGAACAAGACCATGATCCATCCGCCCATGCAGAAATTGTAGTTTTACGAGCAGCCGGTCAGAAGTTGAAAAAATGGCGGTTTCCAGATGCCACCTTAATTGTGACTCTAGAGCCATGTGCCATGTGCGCAGGAGCTATTCTCCAAGCTAGGGTCAAACGCTTGGTCTACGGAGCCGATGACCCCAAAGCTGGAGCCGTAAGGACCGTAGCCAATCTCCCCGATAGCCCACTCTCCTTTCACCATCTGGAAGTTGTTGCAGGCATTCGAGAATCAGCTTGTCGGATATTACTTCAAGATTGGTTTAAAAATAGTGTTCGCTGACCCTTAGCGTCTTTAGTGTCTATAGAAGAGATGGCATGGTTCAAGGCCACAGATTGATTGTAGGGCAACATTCCCCTAACTAAAAAGGAGGGCTAACAAGCCCTCCTTTTAGATTACAGAATCAAGTAACTTTAGACAGCGACGGGCTTCTTAGCAGCCATGTCCAAATAGACTTTAGACATTTGCTCCAAGGTAATCTGTTTAATCTTGTCAGCGTGACCGGCAGAGCCAAACTCTTTGTATCGATCTTCGCAAACTTTCTGCATCGCCTTGGTGGAAGGAATCAGGAACTTGCGGGGATCAAATTCCTTGAGATCTTCGGAGAGCGCCTTACGGACGGCACCCGTGATGGCCAAGCGGTTGTCGGTATCAACATTGATCTTGCGGACACCGTTCTTGATCCCTTCTTGAATTTCTGCAACGGGTACACCCCAGGTCTGAGGCATAGCACCTCCGTACTGGTTAATGACATCTTGAAGTTCCTGAGGAACAGAAGAAGAACCGTGCATGACTAGGTGGGTATTGGGGCAACGGCGGTGAATTTCGCGGATGCGGTCGATGGCTAAAATCGCACCATCTGGCTTACGGCTAAACTTATAGGCACCGTGGGAAGTACCGATAGCGATAGCCAAAGCATCAACGCCTGTCTTTTCCACAAAGTCTGCAGCCTGCTCGGGGTCAGTCAATAGCATGTCATGGGAAAGTGTTCCTTCAAAGCCATGACCGTCTTCTGCTTCACCAGCACCCGTCTCCAGAGAGCCTAAGCAACCCAACTCACCTTCTACAGATACGCCGAGGGCATGGGCTACTTCCACCACTCTTGAGGTGACATCTACGTTGTATTCATAGCTCGCAGGAGTCTTAGCGTCTGCTTCCAGAGAGCCATCCATCATTACGGAGCTAAAGCCTTGCTTCATCGCTGAATAGCAGGTGGCTGGGCTATTGCCGTGGTCTTGGTGCATGACCAGAGGGATATCTGGATAGGTTTCCACTGCTGCCAAAATCAAGTGCCGGAGAAAGGCATCACCAGCGTATTTACGAGCGCCACGAGAAGCCTGGAGGATGACGGGGCTATTGACTAAGCGAGCCGCCTCCATAATCGCCAGAATCTGTTCTAAGTTGTTCACGTTGAATGCTGGAATACCATAGCCGTTTTCAGCGGCATGGTCTAGCACCACTCTAAGGGGTACAAGCGCCATTAAAGACCTCCTAGTCCTATCTGTCCTGAGCTTGGTTTAATCTTAGGCTATTTTTAAGCTTTTATAAGTCATCGATATTACAGAGCCCCAAAAGTATTCACAATCATGCCATTCATAAATACTCTGGATGACGCCCTATGTTAGGTTTGTAGCCAACATTTGTCTTACATACCAGAAAAATGGCTCTCGTCCTCTACAACACCCTCAGCCGGCACAAAGAACTATTTGAACCACACACACCAGGGCTGGTAAAAATGTACGTCTGCGGGGTCACGGTGTATGACCTCTCCCATTTAGGGCATGGACGGGCTTATATCGTGTGGGATACCGTGCGGCGCTATTTGGTGTGGCGTGGCTACTACGTTACCTATGTCCAAAATTTCACGGACATTGACGACAAAATCATCAGGCGTGCCCAAGAGGAAAACCGCGACTGGCGAGAGGTCGTCGAAACTAACATCAAAGCCTATCGGGAAGATATGGAGGCTCTGAATATCCTTAAACCAGATGTCACCCCACGCGCCACCGAGTATTTGCCAGACATTAGCGCCTTCATTCAAGGGTTGGTCGATAAAGAGTATGCGTATAGAGCCAAGGGCGATGTGTACTATCGCATCCGTAAGTTCCCAGGTTATGGAAAGCTGTCTGGCAAAAATCCAGACCAATTACGCAGTGGGGCTAGTACACGGGTAGAAGAACAGCAGACAGCCCAAAAAGAAGATCCCCTAGATTTTGCGCTATGGAAGGATGCTAAGCCAGGAGAACCCAGCTTTGAGTCCCCTTTTGGCTCTGGCCGCCCCGGATGGCATATTGAGTGCTCTGCTATGGTCCAAAAATGCCTGGGGGATTCGATTGATATTCACGCTGGGGGCGAAGATTTACAGTTTCCCCACCATGAAAATGAGATTGCTCAGTCAGAGGCAATGACGGGTAAGCCTTTAGCTAAATACTGGATGCATAACGGCTTCATCCGGATCAATAGCGAAAAAATGTCCAAGTCTTTGGGCAACTTCACCACGATTCGGGAACTCATCAAACACTATGACCCTATGGCTTTTCGGCTTTTTATCCTTCAGACCCATTACCGTGCTCCGATTGACTTCACAGATACAGCCCTAGAAGCTGCCGCCAAAGGTTGGGAAACAATTCGGGATGCTTTGCTTTTTGGAGAGCAGGAATTTTCCGCCGTGTCCTCCGATTCATCACTATCTTCCTATCGAGAACGTTTTCAAGAAGTGATGGATGATGACTTCAATACGTCCGAAGCGTTAGCCTTGCTATTTGAATTAGCAAAACCTTTGGTGAAAGTGCGCAATGTCAAAGTGCACGGTGGCACTGTTGAAAACCCAGGAGCTTTGATGCAGGAATGGCAGACGCTGAAAGAACTGGCGGGAGTGCTCGGCTTAATAAAAGTCACTAATATTAATATTTCTGGCCCATCTACCTCCAGTTCGTTCTTGAAATTTGACGATGACATCAAAGAACAAATAGTCCTACGCGGCAAAGCCAAAGCAGAGAAGAACTTTGCCGAAGCGGACCGTATTCGCAATGAGTTAAAAGCTCAAGGCATTGTTCTGATTGATAAAAAAGGTGCGGATGGAAAATTAGAGACTATTTGGCATCGAGAAGAAGACCCCACCGCCTTGTCGGCAGGTGTACATTAGCTACGCTTACAGCTTGCTGGACACGGCACCTCCCCTTACCCAGGGGAGGAGGGGAGGGGTTAATCATTTCACCCTCATCTCATATTGTCGAATTAGCATATCGAGACAAATCAACAAATTCAACGAACTCCTAGATAGGCATCTAACCTTATGGCATTGAATCCGCTTGCATTAGGCCATCCTTTGGTGGGTCTGACGACTGTAGCAATCGCAGGAACCGCGGCATTTTATGGTTGGCGTTATCGCCAAGCACGACTGAGCAAAGGAGCCGATAGGCCAAGTCCACCCCAAATCTTAGCCCTTCAAAAGAGACACCAGCAGTTCGGCTATGTCCTGATTGGTCTGAGTATTGTTTCTTTGATCGGAGGTACTGTCATTACAGAAATCTTGGAGAAACAAATACCAAAGCTAGAAGACATTCTAGATGGTACCCCTCATGAAACCGCCGCTAGAGTGCTGGTCGTCCTCGTCATTGCCAGTGCCGTCGTGATTCTCGGGTTCCGCCGTAAACCATGGGCACGCCCTGTCCACCTTGCGCTTAATGGGGCTGTTATGTTGCTACTCACCCTTCAACTGCTTTCAGGGTTGGGGATTATTGGTAAGGTGCTTCAGGGTTAGCCCCAACTCAGGACCAGCGATGGTCTACCATCAATCCTTTAGATTCCCAACGAGCCTCCAAAGATTTCTGGAGGGAGAGGGCCTTTCGCAAGGAACGAATGATTTCATGTACCTCGGCCAAACTTTCAGGGTCTCGTTTAGACACGGCATCGACAGTTATTCTTTCCAGTAACGTGAGCAGGGTCTTGTAGAGGATGTGCGCTGGAGTAGGAACGAACATACGTTTATGGATTCCTGAGGAGGAGGTTGAGAACGGCTTGTTTGGGATCCGTTTGGGTGACGAGCGATTCTCCGACTAGGACAGCCCGTACGCCTTGTTTAGCAAGGAACACGAGGTCTTCAGGGTGGTGAATGCCTGACTCGGAGACTACGAGAATATCTCTTTTCTGAAGAATTTCCCTCCGTTGATCCATCAGTTGTTTGGTGGTGTGGAGGTCCACGGTGAAATCTTCTAAATTACGGTTATTAATACCCAGTAAATCTAGGTCTTCTAACGCCAAGGCTCGATCTAATTCCTCCAAGTCATGAACTTCTACAAGGACCGCCATGCCCAGACTACGAGCAATTTTACCCAGATATTTAAGGTCTTGGTCTGAAAGGGCTGCCACAATCAGTAAAATGGCGTCAGCCCCATAACAGCGGGCTTTATATATTTGATAGGGACTGAGTATGAAGTCTTTACACAGCGTAGGCAATGGTACAGCCTCACGGACACGCGCTAAGTTTTCAAAACTGCCCTGAAAAAAGTTTTGGTCGGTGAGGACCGAAAGAGCATCGGCTCCTCCTAAGCTATAGGCTATGGCAATTTCAACAGCATCAAAGTCTTCGCGCAAAAGTCCCTTACTCGGAGAAGCTTTTTTTACTTCAGCAATCAAGGCAATGGGATGGGGACATTTTACTAAAGCCCCTCTAAAGTCTTTTACAGGTGGTGCGACTTGGAGCTGTTTCTGAAGGCGGTGGAGGGGGAAAGACTCCCGTTCTTTTTCGATTTCTCCATCCTTATACCAAACAATCTGTTCCAAGATGTTCTGGGGCTGGTCTTCTTTCGGGAGATTTAGCTGAAAGGTCAAACGCTCAACGGCAATAGAGGGGTAGGAAGGACGACGACGAATTTTCATGGACTAATTATGACCTGTGGCTTAGGCAAATGGACATACACTACTGCATATGCCTAAAGCCATTCTTCTAGATGCGGTGGGAACCCTGATTCATCCTATGGAGCCTGTGGGAGAGACCTATGCCCGTATCGCCCGCTTCTATGGCATTGAACGAGACGCGACCACGCTAGACCAACAATTTGCAGCCGTCTTTCCCTCTCTTCCCAGAGTTGCCTATAGAATGCATGCCCCTGCTCAGTGGGAATTCGCGGAAAAAGAATGGTGGTGCACATTGGTAAAAGCGGTTTTCAAAGAAGAATTTGCCGATTTTGATTCATTTTTTGAAGAAGTCTGGCAATACTATGACACTCCACAAGCTTGGAGCCTCTATCCTGAAGTCCCTGCAGTATTAGAACAATGGCAACGACAAGAAGTACAACTAGCGGTAGTTTCCAACTTTGATAAACGCTTGATCCATGTTTTGGAAGGGCTGAATTTGGAGCATTTCTTCAGTGCGATCATCCATTCTTCTCTAGCAGGAGCTGCTAAGCCCGATTCCAAAATATTTAGAACCTGTTTAAACCTGCTGGGAATGCAAGCTAATGAAGTTTTGCATGTGGGGGATTCTTGGCAGGATGACGTAATGGGCGCTCTGGGCGCCGGTCTTCCTGTTGCTTGGGTTAAGCGAGATGGGGCTCAACTGGATCAGCTCCCTCCGGGAGTCCGATGTGTGACTGAATTGGCAGGAATACACCTATAAATGCTTCAATAGAAAGAGCAGATTTTTAGATAGTTCAAAAACATGTTTTATAAAACAGTAGCTTTGGCTATAATTCGTACCTAATTCGGTGTTGGAGTGTGGGTGATGAGTTCTGAGCCAATCACTAAAAATATTGTGTCCTGGACTGCTCAAGAAGTAGCCCAGTTGGCTTCTCGTTTGGAAGCTGATGAGTACACTACTATCTTTGACTCTCTTAAAGACTGGGAGCAACTCAAGCGGCTCCAATACATCCGCCCTGACCTTGTAAAACCCTACGTACATCTTCTAGAACTGGAGGAAGACGAAGACTAGAGAACACTTAGGTATTGTTCTTCTAAAAGGTAAGCACCTCGATCAAACCGGACTGCCCAATAGCCTCCGGGCTTGCGGTCAAGGATCACGCCTATGGAACCAACGGGAACTATAGTGGCAGGTTTCATAATTGGCATCGGCTCTGCTGTCTTGAGATAGGGCGGACTCGCTATTAAACGAACTGAGTCGCCAACTTGGAAAATCATTAGAATCTCCCTTTACAAAAATCAGTACATGATACACACTCGATTCACTACAAAACCATATGGAACAGCCCACCTCGCCACAGACCAGCCAGAATAAGCTGGAACGCCATCTCCTCGACTGTAACATCGTCAGCAAAGAGGAGCTTTCTTTAGCGCACAAATTCCAAAAGAGGGAGCGCGGCCCGCTTCTCATGATCCTATGGAAATTGAACTTTAACTCTTCTGCCCAGTTTGATGCTCTTATCGATTGGGGCGCAAGAGCTTAAATAATCAAATTAGCACTTAAAGTTTTTCTGCTCTTTTATCCAGCCAGGTGCGTAACTGGGCTTTCCCAGAGACATAGGGCGCAAAGTGGTAATGCTCTGCCAAAAGCCACAGCACTAAGGCGGTATGGAACAAAAAAGTCACCGTGGTCCAAATTAGGGACGTTAAGGCCGCAAACGGTGGACGTATTGACTGACAGATTACATAGACCAAAGATGGCGGAAAGACAATTAGTACTCCGCCGATAATCCAGAGAACTAATGTGAGGTCTAGGTCATCCCGATGGACGGCTTGCCAGGAGCGCCCATTCCAACGCCAGTTTAGAGGCTGGGAACTATCTTCGACACGGACTGTATTTTCTTCGAGATTGGCTGTAAAAATATGCCGACAGAAGTTACAGGAAAATGCCTCCGTCATCAACAACGCGGAGAGGTCACCATGCCTGCAAATAGGACAGGGGTAGACATCTCGATAGTCAAGGGTTGTTTTTGAGATAGGAGCACTCATAGGATTTATGTTCATGTTTTATATGCCTACTCCAAGATTCCCTATTTTTTCAACGGAGCGTTCGTTTTTTCACGATTCTTTAAGGCTATTCCGCTTCAAAAGGACGCCACCCCAAAGGTTGCAATAAGTCCCAAACCACGGGAAGAGAAAGGCCCACTACATTGGTGTAACACCCTTCTATGGCATCAACTAAAAGGGCTCCATAACCTTGAATAGCGTAGGCTCCTGCTTTATCCATAGGCTCTTGGGTGGCTATGTAGTCAGAAATTTCTTGAGGACTGAGAGCCCGCAGATGAACTTTGCTGGTCTGGACATGGGTTTTTTGGGCATGGCTATCCTTCCCGTAAACCAGAGCGATGCCTGTGTAAACTTCATGCCACCGACCTTGAATTTCAGTCAGCATGGCATGGGCCTCTTGGGCATCTCCTGGTTTCCCTAGGATCTTTTGGTCTAGGACAACAAGCGTATCAGCACCGAGTACGGTCCTTTCTGGATAGCGATGGGCAACTTCTAAGGCTTTACCCAAAGCCTGCTCTCTTACCAGTTGGGCTGGAGGGATACCAGGGTGGTTATGTTCTTCATAAAGGCTGGGAACTACCTCAAAACGGATTCCTACCTGTGTAAGAAGTTCTTTGCGCCTTGGAGAGTTGGAGGCAAGAATCAAGGGTAAAAGCATAGGAAAGATAAATATTTGGCTCTAGGGGACTGCATAGTTAAGATACAGTCAGAAAGTCCAAGGGAAGAACGTCATAGTACCGTACAACCTGTTGCCTACGAAAGCGGAATAAGTTATTGTGCTAATCGCTCCTTTATACCTTTCCTTCTAGCGCTGTTAGTATGGTACCTTCCCATCCTTTGCTCCATTTCCCGTTCGCCTTCTTGGCTCTAACTTGCAACACATTATGAGCCCCTTCTCTAGTCCATTGCATTTTTCTTTTCCGCTTATGTCTTGCATTGATCAGTGAATCAACGTGGGATTCTACATCTTGCTTTGTGGCTTTTTGTCCATTTTCGTACGAATTCTTGCGGCCACCCAACTAAGCCGCAAGCCCCTAAGTCTCTTCCTTATATAAACATCGGGTTGCCGCCAGAGGATGTCGCGTTTCTAATGGAACGGTATTTCCCTGAACAAAGGCTAACGGTAGAGCCACTGAGTACCAAGGAATATTACGCACAGCGTAGAGAAATTGTTGCTTTGTTTGGCTACCGCCTTTGGCCGGACGATGAGACCTTTCGATATTGCGCGACAAGGCGAAGCTACTAGCCCGCACCGACGTGACTCCAGCCTTATTGTTGGCTGAATTGATGGTGTTTTTGATTGGCCAGCGCATTATGCGGCCAGGCTACTCCAAGCTGCAAACCATCATCAGGGAATCGCTTAGCCCCGAGCGTGAACGTTTGGAGCACCTGGTCGAAGCGGCGATAGACGACGTGTACAAACTGTTCGAGGGTGGACGCAAGGCATGATGGTTTCCTAGTGTTGTGCAACCGGAATCGTAGGCGGATCGCGGCGCCGTAAGTTTGCATGCCGTTGTTGGGCAGCTAGGCTATGCGTGCGAAGGCCCTACTTGAATCCGACCATCATCGAGTCCGGCCCGACAAGCGGCTCGGCGCGCGTTGCGGAGAACCCTACCTCCTTCATCCATCCCGCGCAGTCAGCACCAGTGTAGTCGAAACCCCCTGGTGTTTCGATGAGCATGTTCAGGCTCATTAGCAGTCCAAAGGTGTTCTTCGAACGCTCGTCGTCGATGATGGCTTCGTAGACG
>CASBPW010000021.1 GCA_949127685.1 Candidatus Sivonenia alaskensis PMM_0068
ATCCCTGTGGTGGGAGTGATCCCCTGGTTTGAATCGGCGCTTCCTGCGGAAGATTCGGTTAGTTTATTGGATACGCGTGCCTCTAAACGTCAAGCTGAACTCGAGATTGCGGTTATTCGTTACCCCAGGATTAGCAATTTCACGGACTTCGATGCTTTAGAGGCCGAATCTTCGGTACGGGTTCGCTATGTGCCGATGCAAGGAGCTCTGGGTTCTCCCGATGCAGTGATACTGCCAGGGTCTAAAGCTACTATTAGTGACTTGGAGGCCTTGAAGGCCAGTGGTTTGGCTCGACAGCTCCAGGATTTTGCCAGGGCGGGGGGGACGGTTTTGGGTATCTGTGGTGGCTGGCAAATGTTAGGCCAAAAGATTCAGGATCTAGAAGGTCTGGAAGGAATACCCGGTATCTTTGAGGGGCTCAATCTAATCCCGATGAATACGGTATTTGAAGAAAAAAAAATTACCCGTCAGGTGCAGACAGAGACTCTAGAGGGCGATCCGATCGAAGGCTATGAAATTCATCAAGGTCGTTCTTCTTTACAGGCTTCGGCGGAATCTCTATTTGTAGACCCTGCGCTTGGGGCCAAGGTAGGTAACATTACAGGAACCTATCTGCACGGGCTTTTGGACAATCATGCTTGGCGTAGAACTTGGCTCAATCGTATGCGCAGCAAGAAAAATCTTGTGCCCCTCCTCCCCCTATCGGGACACTACCGTACAGAAAGAGATGCTCTGTTCGATGACCTAGCGGTTTTGGTGGAAACCCATCTTGATATCCCCCAGTTGGAATCCTGGTGGATATAGTCTGGACGCTGAATGTTTGGGCAAGGAGAACGCTGTGGACTTCAACTTATTACTTTTGGAAGTCACACGATTTTGGAAAGCTTTATTGATAGGACCCGGTTGGGCTTTGATTTTTCTGATGCTGGGCTGGGGAGCGGCTCGTTATGGCCTTAAATCTTGGCAAAAAAGGTTTTGGACTGCAGCCTTGGTCTATCCCTTAATCTGTACGATGCCTCCCTTACGGGAAGTCCTTTCCTGGGCTTTAGTGCAGGCTACTCCTCAAGCGCAACCTGTCAAAGCTGGAGCGATCGTAGTCCTTGGCGGTGGGGTAAGTCCTGAAGGGGTTCCGAGTACGGGGTCTGCCGAAAGAGCGCAGAAAGCGGCGCAACTCTGGAATGCAGGCTATGCTCCTCTGGTTCTGCTAAGTGGGGGGTATACCGTTACTGGGCCGCGTACGGAAGCGGAAAGTATGGCCATTATCCTGACGGGGCTGGGCGTCCCTCCAAAAGCAGTCATCTTGGAAAGTAATTCGCTCAATACCTTTGACAATGCGGTAGAAAGCCGCAAGCTTCTGGCCAAACGTAATATTCAGCAAGTTCTTCTCGTCACTTCACGCATCCATTTACTGCGCTCCACCTTGACCTTCCGGAAACAAGGGATCCGGGTAACTCCGATAGCGGCAGAGCAGCAGCCCTTTCACCTGGACTGGAATTTGGGACCTACTTGGGAGCGTGCTCAAGGTCTCCAAGGAACCCTCAACGAATACTTTGGTCTTCTTGGCTATTGGGTGCAAGGCAAACTCTAATCCCTACTCCGTAAAAACTTTCTTGCTAAAGCACCCTAAGCCTAGGTATCCTAAATAACGCGCATTCCGTGGGTCGGTGCCCGAGTGGTTAATGGGGGCGGACTGTAAATCCGCTGCGCAAGCTACGCTGGTTCAAATCCAGCCCGGCCCACCAGAGAGGCTTGAGAGCCTCTAGACTTCTCCAGGAGCTAAATACAGTATTTTAGCTATCTATTATGAAGATGAGTTTGCTGTTAGCCGGATTCAATGTATAGATTCAGACAATCGATAGACCATCCTGAGAGCGCCTGCAAAACACCACAGACAAATTATTGGCAGGCATAGGAATCACTTGTTGAAGATGAAGATCATGCTCTTGAGCAATATCGACCACTGCTTCCAGGTCACGCACTCCCCAACGAGGATCTTGGGCACGGAGAGAACGGTCGAAAGCTTCATTGCTGGGAGCGGTGTGTTTCCCTTGCTGTTTGAAGGGTCCGTAGAGATAAAGCAATCCCCCTTCTGACAGGATCGATTGAGTACCTCGAAAAAGTCCAAGACAAGCTTCCCACGGAGCAATGTGGATCATATTGATACAGAGGATTACCTCCACAGAGTGCATACCCCAAGCATCATTCGTAACGTCTATTTGAAGCGGGGGAAGAATATTGGCAGCAGGAAGCTGTTCGATCCAACCTTCAATACTCGCTAAGTGCATCAGGTCTGGATCACTGGGCTGCCAAGTGAGTGCAGGGAAATGGGGTGCAAAAAAAGTGAGGTGCTGTCCCGTCCCGCTCGCTATTTCGAGTACCTGACCTTTAGTCGGCAAAACCGTTTTCAAAACACACAAAATCGGTTCTCGGTTACGTCCTGTGGCTGGTGCATCCAAGCGTGTATCGGGCGTGCCAATCTTCCAAGACATAGTAATTTACTCTACTGGTTGTGCCTGATTCAACACCAAGACTGCCTGTTCTTTGTCCATCATGTCCCTCCCCGCTTAATTATCAATGTGGCACAGAGGATGGCTGCGAGGCGATGAAGAAATGAAAGAAAAATAGATGTATCGCTCTGTTGCAGAACTTAAAGGCTGCACACTGGATAGAGTCAAAATAGGGACGTACCATTAAAAGACCTCCCTCCTCAACAAACGTTCGCTTCGTTAAGGTTTTATTCTGTGGGTCGAAAAATCGGCATTATTTTCAATGACACCAAGCCAAGTGCCACCAAAGCAGTCCATGTTACTGCTGAATGGCTTTCGTCTAAGGGGTGTGGAATCTACACCGCTACAGGCTGGGGAGGAATCCTAGGCTTTGCTAAACGGGATAGCCCCATATGCCACACTCCTATTCATGGTCTGGCCTCAGAAGGGTTTGATGAGGATATGGAATTTGCCGTTGTCCTGGGTGGGGATGGCACGGTCCTCTCCGCTATTCGGCAAATAGCGCCTGCGGGGATTCCTCTGCTCACCGTGAATACAGGGCATATGGGTTTTTTGACCGAAACCTACCTCACCCATCTCCAAGAAGCAATTGAAGCGGTGATGGAAGGGGCCTACGACGTAGAAGAACGGACCATGCTGGAGGTCCGGGTCTACCGGGACGAACGGGTGCTTTGGGAAGCCTTAGCGGTCAATGAAGCGGTCGTTCACAAAGAACCCTTTACCGCCATGTGTCATTTCGAAGTGACGATTGGCCGACATAATCCAGTGGATATTGCTGCAGATGGATTGATCATTGCCACCCCTACCGGTTCAACTGCCTATGCCCTCTCCGCTGGAGGACCTGTAATTACGCCCGATGTGCAGGTTATGCAGGTAATTCCAATCTGTCCGCACTCCCTGGCCGCCCGTGCCCTCGTCTTTGCAGATCATCAACCCTTGGTGGTTTATCCTCCGCTCAACCATGAACACTTAATTCTGAACGTAGATGGCAGCTCTGGCTGCTACATTCTGCCGGGAGACCGAATCGTCATGGAACGTTCTTCTCATCGGGCCCGACTGATTCGTCTCAAACCTACAGAATTTTTTGAGCTCCTTCGGGAAAAACTAGGTTGGGGTCTGCCCCATATAGCTAAACCGTTTTCTGTGGAACTGCCCTGATGTCTACGCACAAACCCCTCATGGCAGAGACCTATCCCGCTCAAATTCTTTTATTTAGTGACCTAGAACCCCATGGACAAGCACTGCAGGCAGCCCTTTCTCAAAAAGGTTATGAAGTGCGCCTGGTAGAACATAGCGAACAAGGCATGGTTCTGCTCCGACAAACCCCGCCAGACCTGGTGATTCTGGAAAGTTATTTTGGCAATTGGACTGGAGTAGAGGTTTGTCGCCAGATCCGCAGGAGTGGTCATAAACTGCTACCCGTGGTGCTCATGCACACAGAAGGCTCTGTCGAAAAACGAGCAGAGGGTATTGACGCAGGAGCCAGCGACTATATTGTCAAACCTTTCTCAACCGATGATCTCTTGATGTGTATCACCTCACAGCTCCGTCGCTACAGAGCCCAGAACAAGGTTGATACAGTTTTGCAGTGCAACGACCTATCGCTCAATCCTAAAACCCATGAAGTGGAGCGCAACAAGCGACCGATTGAGCTAACCGGAAAAGAGTATGAGCTACTGAAGTTTTTAATGCTCCAT
The DNA here is from genome assembly GCA_949127685.1 of Candidatus Sivonenia alaskensis PMM_0068. Lineage (GTDB taxonomy): Bacteria > Cyanobacteriota > Cyanobacteriia > Gloeobacterales > PMM-0068 > Sivonenia > Sivonenia alaskensis. Next base: position 4,205 of record CASBPW010000021.1, read on the forward strand.
CCCCGGACAGTACTCAGTCGCGAACAAATCCTTAAAGAGGTATGGGGAGAAGACTTTGCCGGAGAGTCCAATATTATTGAGGTGTATATCCGCTATCTACGGATCAAACTGGATCGGGAAGGCGAAAAAAAGTTAATCCAAACCGTTCGGGGTGTCGGTTACATTTTAAGAGATTAAGAGCATGCATCTTCTCATAGCCTGTGCGGGCTCTGGTAAGCGCATGGGAGCCACGGTCAACAAACTTTTTCTAGAAGTATTCGATAAGCCCATCCTTGCTTGGACGCTCTTAGCGGCGGAGCAGGCAGTTTCTGTAGAATGGATAGGCTTGGTTATCCAACCGGAAGAAAAAGAAACTATTGCAACCATACTGCAGGAATATCCACTGCGTAAACCTATGGTTTTGATTGCAGGAGGATCAACTCGTCAAGAGTCAGTATATCGAGGTTTATTAGCTTTACCGACTGGAGCGGAGAAAGTGTTAATCCATGATGGAGCGCGTTGCTTGGTGACAGCTACGTTGCTCGACCGTTGCAGTCAGGCCCTGGAAAACGCCTCTGGGCTGATCACTGCTGTCCGCGTTAAAGACACGATTAAAGTTATAGAAACAGCTACCGGGAAGATAGAACAAACCCCCCAGCGCGAAAAACTTTGGGCCGCTCAGACTCCCCAAGGCTTTGATGTAGCCCTACTCAAAATGGCGCACGAACATGCTATTCAAAAAGGCTGGGAAGTCACCGATGACAGCATGCTACTAGAACAAATGGGGCATGATGTAGTGGTGGTTTGTGGAGAAGAGTCTAATATTAAAATCACGACGCCGCTAGACCTAATGATTGCGGAGATGATCTTAAAACAACGAGGCTGAAAAGTGGATTACAGGTCTGTCCAGTGGCAAAATTCCCCTGCTTGTCCTGATGCCAAAACATTCTGCAGGAAAATGTGGAGCTATTCTTACCTTCCTTAACAGAAAAGATAAGTCTTAAGCCCAAGCAGAAAATACAATGGAACCATCTGCTCAAAAGATCTAGCCAGCAGAACAAAGGTCCTCTGTGCCCAAGCCTATTATGTCTATTAAGTCTGTGGCCCCCGCACCCATTGCCAACGTCTATCCTTTGGTGCCCCTCCGAGACACGGTAGTTTTTCCTCATCTGGTTTGTCCGCTCCTGATCGGACGTCCTCGTTCTCTCGCGGCCTTGGAAGAAGCGGTCACAGCGTACGAAGAAAAATTGGTCCTCGTCGCCCAGATGAATAGTGAAGTGGAGGACCCTAAGGCTCAAGACCTATACCGAGTTGGGACCTTAGTTCAGGTCCATCAAATGATGCGTCTTCCCGATGGGTCCGTCAAAGTGTTAGTAGAAGGCATTGAGCGAGTCAAAATTGACAAAATCCGCCGTCGCAACCCTTCCTATCAGGTCTCTGTTAGTCCTTTACTGGAAGAAGACACCCCAGGCATTGATGAATGGATGACCCTCAAGAAAGTAGTGCTCGAAGACTTCAGTCGCTATGTACAAGGGCACCCCAAGTTGCCAGAATCGGCTTTTGAATCGGTAAAGAGCATTGAAGATCCAGAGCATCTCACAGACCTCTTGGCTTCGTTCTTACAAATTGATGTAGCCCAAAAGCAAGAACTTCTTTCGACCACCAGTGTCTATGGTCGTTTGACAAGAGTGGGACAGTTCTTACATCGCCAGTTGGAACTCCTCAATCTGGAATTCAATATCCATGAAAAAGTACGCGGTCAGATAGAGCAAGCCCAGAAAGAATACTACCTGCGCGAGCAGATGAAGATTATTCAAGAAGAATTGGGGGAAGGGCTCGATGAGAATGCCGAGCTGAGAATTCGCTTAGACCAAGTAGGGTTGTCAGAAGCTTCTAGAACCAAGGTAGAGCGCGAATTAAAACGCTTGGAAAAATTGCCTGCGATTAGTCCTGAGTCTGGCGTATTGCGCAACTACCTGGAGTGGATTGCCAGTTTGCCCTGGCAAAAGCGGGGAGAAGGTACGTTTGATTTGGATGAAGCAGAACGCATCCTCGAAAGTGACCATTACGGCCTCAAGAAAGTCAAAGAACGGATCACGGAGTTTTTAGCGGTCCGGATGTTGCTTCAGCAAAATGCCCAAGCCCAAACATTAACCGAAACCGATTCCCCAACTACCACCCCGCAACCTACAGACAAAGACCTAACCAGCGCCAGAGTCTCCCCGACCATTCTTTGCCTGGTTGGTCCACCGGGGGTAGGGAAGACTTCACTGGCCCAATCCATCGCCAGAGGCTTAAACCGTAAGTTTGTACGGGTAAGCCTGGGCGGCGTCCGAGACGAAGCAGAGATTCGGGGGCACCGTCGCACCTATATTGGAGCGCTACCAGGACGCATCATCCAAGCCTTGAAAGACGTGGGAGAAAAGAATCCCGTAATGTTGCTCGATGAGGTCGATAAAATCTCTCACTCCATGCAGGGAGACCCCGCCGCCGCACTTTTGGAAGTGCTGGACCCAGAGCAGAACAGTACCTTCAGCGATCATTTTGTTGAAATCCCGTTTGACCTCAGTGAAGTCTTCTTTATCTGCACAGCCAACACCATAGACACGATTCCCAGCCCATTGCTAGACCGGATGGAAGTAGTAACCCTCTCCAGCTATACGGAATTGGAGAAAGAAGCGATTGCCCGTCGTCACCTGATTCCCAAGCAAATTAGTCGTCATGGCCTCACAGAAGATCGATTCACTATCCAAAAACCGGCCTTGATGCGCGTGGTGCGGGAATATACCCGCGAAGCAGGCGTACGCACCCTAGAGCGAACCATCGGGGCTCTATGTCGCAAAGCCGCCAGACAGATCCTCAAAGCACCCACGCAAAAAGTGCTCGTCACGGAACAAAATCTGGAGAAATACCTCGGTCAGCCTATGTTTATCCAGGATGAAATTATGGCGAAAGACCAAGTAGGGGTTTGTACCGGCTTGGCCTGGACTCCCTTTGGCGGTTGCACCCTTCAAATCGAAGTCAACGTCATGCCCGGAAAAGGCAAGCTCCAACTAACGGGACAGCTTGGGGATGTGATGAAAGAATCAGCCCAGGCTGCTTTTAGCTATATCCATGCCCATCGCGATGCCCTTGGGGTGCCAACCCAATTTCCCAGTGAAATGGATGTCCATATTCACATTCCGGAAGGAGCTACCCCGAAGGATGGACCATCGGCAGGGTTGGCGATGGCGACCGCGTTGATCTCCGCCCTGACCGGACATCCAGTCCGTCGAGATATTGCCATGACCGGGGAAATCACCTTGCGTGGTAGAGCCCTGATGATTGGGGGGCTAAAGGAAAAAACGCTAGCAGCAGCCCGCACCGGAATTAAGAAAGTCCTCTTTCCCATAGGCAACCTTCGGGATTTAGAAGAGCTCCCGAAAGAAGTGAAGGCAAAATTGGAACTAGTCCCGGTGGAATTCCTGGCCGATGTCTTGCCCCACGCCCTAGAAATGACCATTCAACCCTCGGTGGTCGGCTTTCCGATGGCATGGCTCATGAAAACAAATCAGGATGTATCAGTCCAGCCTTCTTAATGAACCTATGCTCCAAACTCCCACGACCCTAGATGCTGTTTTTCGCTTACTGAGATGGGATAAGCCTGCTGGGCGATTTATTTTGATGATCCCAGCTCTATGGGGCGTATTTCTCGCAGCCAGGGGGAATCCTTCCCCTTTTTTGGTCGGCATTATGGTTTTGGGGAGTTTCGCCACTTCTGCGGCAGGTTGTGTCGTCAATGACCTTTGGGACAAAGATATTGACCCTTTGGTAGAACGTACCCGCAAAAGACCTCTGGCTTCTCGCGAGTTAACGGTAAAAGTGGCGATTGTCACAGGACTCATGGCGATGGCCTGTGCCGCCGGTTTTGCCTTTTTCTTGAATCCCTTCACCTTTGCCCTCTGTATTGCTGCCGTCCCCGTGATTGCGCTCTATCCTGGAGCGAAACGGGTGTTCCCTATTCCTCAATTGGTCCTATCCATCGCCTGGGGCTTTGCCGCACTGATTAGCTGGTCTGCGGTGACAGGAGGTTTGGAACCTGCGGCTTGGCTACTGTGGGGAGCAACCGTTTTTTGGACCTTGGGATTTGATACGATTTACGCGCTCTCTGACCGGGAAGATGACCTCAAAATTGGTATCAACTCCAGTGCTATTTTCTTTGGCAAAGCAGCGCCCCAAGCGATTGGCATTTTCTTCCTGCTAACAGTAATATTGCTTGGATTTTTAGGTTGGCAGCTGAGTTTGAGTTGGCCTTTTTATCTGGCGCTAATAGCTGCTTTTGGACTTTGGGCTAAAGAGTATAGGCAACTGATAGGACCTAACAGTTCCGCTTTGTTCCCCAAAGGGTTGAGTGAAAATGTCCAGATTGGTTTTCTACTCCTAGCCGGAATGATTTTTAGTTATTGGTTGTAGAGACCTTACCCCTTTATCAAAATTTCAGTTAGCGGATCAGGGATTAGGGAATTCTAGAGATGACGGGTAGAGTACAGGTCGAATGGTTAAATCTAACGAAGACCCTATCAAGAAAGTAGGCTTTTTCAAGAGAGTACATAAAATAAAGAGAGTATTGAAATATCTCTTGCCACCGAAAGACGCTCAGACAAGCCTCAGCCAAAATGCTTCTGTTCCTACATTTCAACCAGTGGTATCAGAGAAAGAACTCCCGAACTCTGTTTTTTGGAAGGGCGCTATTTCAGGTGAATTTCGAAAGGATACGCAAGAGCTGATTATCTATTTCTATGTTTCACGTTCTGCAAGCCGTGCCCAGTCTTTCAAGCAGGAAATTTCTTCCCAAGGGGGGTCTGCCAAAGTATTACGCCTAGTATCGTGGGACTACACAAATCCCTGTGTATCCCTAGAAGTGAGGGCAATAGGGCCGGAGACCTGGGAGTGTAAGCAGATAAAGACAGCAGGCATTCGTGAGCCTTTTGGTTACGTTGTGCTTTCTTCTTCCTATGTCAAAGGCTTGGTCAATTCCCTCACCATCATCCGCAGAGAACTACACCAACATCCCATTCGATTTCAGGTGGATGAAAATTCTAACTGTATTCGTTTGCCCAATGGAGATGCCTATCTAGCCCCTTAACGAGAATTTCTGGGAAGCAGTCGCAAATTCTTGTATATCGCATTCTGCCCAGGGAATGAAGTCCTGGTTGCGCTCTAAACCGGTCGAAGGACAAAATCCCAGATCCGATGAGCTAGTTCTAGCTTAGAAACCAACGGAACGATCCGTCCGGCTCCATTACGTCGGAGGAGAATGGCTTGATTATCTTCTTGACCGAATCCCCCAGTCGGCTGGTCCACTGGATTGGCTACCAAAAAATCTAAATCTTTGCGCTCTAGCTTTGCGGTGGCAGCTTCTTGAATATCCCCTGTCTGGGCTGCAAAACCGATGAAGCATTGGCCGGGGGTGCGCTTTTGGGCGAGGTCTTGCAAAATATCAGGGACAGATTCTAGCTCTAGATGGCTTGGGAGTTCTTTTTTAGGAATTTTCGCTGGGCTATAGCTCCGAGGGCGCACATCGGCGACGGCGGCATTCATGACGACGAAATCAGCTTCAGGTGCTCGTTTTCGCATTAGTTCATGCATCTGGTGTGCGTTTGTAACCGCCAGATTTTCCATGCCTAACGGCAACGGTTCTTGGGTAGGGCCATGCACCAACACTACCTGCGCTCCCCGATGGTAAGCACTGCGGGCTAAGGCAAAACCCATTTTTCCCGTGGACGGATTGCCTATAAACCGGACAGGGTCAAGAAATTCTCGGGTGCCTCCCGCACTAACCAAGACGCGCTTCCCCTGAAGATCTCGTGTGCCTTTGGTCCAAAGTAAAGACTCTACATGGGGAAGTAATTCTGCCACTTCCACCATACGGCCTACCCCAGTGGTATCACAGGCCATCAGTCCCTGATCAGGACCGCTCCAATGGAATCTAGCTGTTTGGGCCAACAGGTGGACATTCCGCTGCACCGTCTCCTGTTCCCACATCACCGTATTCATGGCTGGGGCTAGCAGGACTGGACTGTCAGAGGCCAAAACCACATTGGACAAAAGATTATCCGCCAAGCCGAAGGCCAATTTTGCCAAAGTATTCGCGGTCAGCGGAGCAAGTACGAGCACTTCAGCCCACTGCCCTAATTCAATATGTAAAGGCTTTGCTGATTCTGCATGGGCTACCCAGAAATCCTCATCTACATAGGCCCGATGGCGAGCCAAGGTTGCCAAGGTAAGAGGCTGGATAAAACGATGGGCAGCACTCGTAAGCACCACCCGTACTTCAGCTCCTGATTGGATCAGGTCAGAAACTAGTTGACAAACTTTGTAGGCGGCAATGCCGCCACTCACGCCAACCAGTACCCGATGATCGGCGAACATTTAAGCTCCGATGATCTCCGGTTCGTTAAGTTCATCCGACATTTCTAAGATGGTCCGAATCACAGGTTTGATCGAAATCTCTTGATCGCCATCGAGTTCTTCATAGCGTCTACGCTTAGCCCGATTAGCAATCTGTACCACGATGCGATAGCGGTTGGAAGAAGCTTCCACAAGAGTCTCCATCCGTTCCATCACTTCATCTGGATCAATGGGCTTGTCGGTATAGGAACGAATAAGGGGGTTAGAAACTAAAGGATACTGCTGCATGACATGGTTCCATTTCGAAAGGGCCGCACATAGAGTCAGCTTAACGCATAAGCGGAAAGAGAATAGCCTCTATCGCTTGCAGAGCCTGTTCCAACTCACCATTCACGACTCGATAGGTAAATTCTGGAGCATATCGGATTTCTTGTTTCGCTCGGGTCAATCTGCGCTCTATGGCTTCTGCAGTATCTGTTCCACGACCAACCAGACGATTTTTCAGTTCCTCTTCCGAAGGGGGCAAAAGAAAAATACGGAGGGCTTCAGGAAAAGTATGCGCCACCTGTCGGGCACCTTCTACCTCTATTTCCAATAGAACATCTACACCCTGATCCATTTTTTCTAAAACGGCTGCACGGGGGGTTCCATAGTAATTGCCCACATACTGGGCATATTCCAAGAGTTCCTTTTGCTGGATAAGCGCCTCAAACTGTTCCAGCGTCATGAAGTAGTAGTGTTCACCTTCTACTTCTCCAGGGCGTGGCGAACGGGTAGTCGCCGACACCGATAGAAATAGCTCTGGATGCCGCTCTCTTAGCGCACGCACCAAAGTTCCTTTGCCAACGCCACTAGGCCCTGTCAGCACGATCAAGCGTCCTTTGGGCGGGGGCCGATCGCTTAGGTTGGGAGAACTAGTCGAACTAGTCGAGAGATTCTTTAGAGACGACGAATCGGTTAGCAACGGTTTCCGGTTGAATGGCAGAGAGGACTACATGGGACGAATCTGTGATAATCACAGCCCGTGTTCTACGACCATAGGTAGCGTCTATCAGTCGACCGGATTCTCTCGCATCACTGATGATACGCTTGATAGGAGCAGATTCCGGACTAACAATCGCCACTACGCGGTTAGCAGAGACGATATTCCCAAAGCCGATGTTGATAAGTTTAATATCCATTAGAACCTACACATGAAGTGACGATAGTGAATACGACTGCATCCCTACTTTGGACCAACCGTCAGACGAAGCTGTGCCAAAGTAGTGTTGGGAGCACATTTGTTGCAGCCTCTGGGAAATTCTTCTAAATTGAGCATGTTTTCCATCGTACACACCCCCTATGGGGTCATCATAACCAATCGCGCGAGAAAGCGCGAATATACGTTTTCTGTGTTCTACTACCTTTATGCAGCCTGTAGACGTCACAACTTTGAGTGCTGTCCGTGAAGAACTGCGCAGTAATTGGCTCCCGGCACGGGTAGAACAGCTGCGACAAGAGGATAGTTTCACCGTCGAAATTTTACTGAGGACGCTCCATCAAAGTGCCTGGCTGGTATGTTCTCACCATCCGCAGAGTGCGCGTATTCATATACGGCAGTTTCGGGAGAGGGGACCTGCTCAGAAATCACCCAATCCCCAAGCTTTTATCAGCCAACTCCAGGATTGTTTGCAAGGGAAAGTCTTGGTGCAGATCGAACAACCCGCTTGGGAAAGGGTCTTGATTCTGCATTTTGCTTCTAGGCCTGATGAACCAGTAACCCATCGGCTCTATGTGGAAATTATGGGCAAATATAGCAACTTGGTCCTCACCGACGCCGACGCCCCAAATATCATCCTCAACTGTGCCCACGTAGTCACCGATAGCCAATCTCGCCTCAGGCCGATGGGACCGGGCGACCGATACACCCCCCCGCCCCCGCTCACTAGTCCAGAGCCCAGTCTTGCCACACCCTTTACGGTATGGCAAGCTCGCGTTAGTCTCTTGCCTAAGTCCCTAGACCAGATGCTAATCCAGAGCTACCGAGGAATCAGTAAAAGCCTCACCCATCAAATGCTGGCTCAAGCCCAAATCCCGAGCTCAGCTAAGACCCAGGATCTCAGTGAAGCTCAATGGCAGGCTCTTTTTGTCGCCTGGACAGACTGGCTAACTACGATGCAATCCGGTCACTTTAAACCTTGCTTACAGGCTACTGGGTACAGTGTGTTGGGCTGGGGATGCGCTTTGACCTCCGTGCAAACGGCCAGTGCCGTCCTAGATCAGTACTATTCCCAGACTATCTATGCCGAAGCCTTCAAGAACCAGCGAAGTCGTATGATGCAAGTCATCCAAGGAGCTTTGACCAAACTAGCTAAGAAAGAAGCTGAATTTAAGGAAAGACTCCTCCAGGCTCAAGATTGTGCGTTATTCCGGCAAAAAGGAGACCTCCTCAAAGCTAATCTCCACAAAATTCAACCAGGTCAGAAGGTTGCTCGCCTCACGGACCCCAACACAGGGGAACGGTTCCCTATCGCCATAGACCCGGCTAAAGATGCCATTACCAATGCCCAGCAGTACTACAAGCGCCACCGAAAGGCAAAACGCGCCCTAGAGATCATCGTTCCGCTGTTGGAAAGCGTCTACCGAGAACAACATTATCTAGCGACCGTTCAGACGGCCTTAGAGCAGATGGAACAAGATTTGGAGAGCGTACAAGAAGTTCAGAGCGAACTTGAAGAAGCGCAGTACCTCAAAGTCAACCCCAAAAATCGTCCCTTCCGCAAGACGAAAACAGTGTTTCATGGTTACCTGACCCCCTCCGGACTCAAAATCTGGGTAGGGCGCAACAACCGACAGAATGAAGACCTGAGCTTCAAAATTGCCGCCCCCAACGACCTCTGGTTTCATGCCCAAGAAATCCCTGGCTCTCATGTAGTCCTCCAAATTCCTCCAGGAACTATTCCCCAAGAAGAAGATTTAGCGGCAGCAGCAGCAGCGGCAGCCTATCACTCTCGCAGCCGTCAGGAGAGCAAAGTCCCCGTAGCCTATACCGAGTGTCACCACCTCAGGAAACTGAAAGGTCCCTTACCAGGCTTGGTCACCTATGAGACGTTCCAAGTAATGTGGGGCGTGCCTGATAGGGTGAAAGACCTCTCCCCTAGCCCCTCTTCGTAAACCTATTCTGACAACGTATCTTTCAGCACGGTACGAGCGGCTAAATGCTTCAGGGTTGTCTGGAGAATGTCAATTTCTCGCTCCAGCCTTTTTTTCGTATCCCGCATTTCTAAAAGCGCTTGCTGCTCATCGCTCGCCCCATAGAAACTTCCCCCAATCCAGTGAGAAAGTTCCCGTGGATTATCAGGCAAGGTGGGGAGATCGATCGAACGGTCCATGAGTTTGGCCGACAAGCGTACAACTTCTTTGAGCAGTTGCTTGGCTTCCAGAACCACCGCATCCAAATCTTCTACAGGCGGCTCATCATCAATCCACTCTATCAAACCAACCCGATAAGGCTTAGTACGGATGTAGTCTAAAACCTGAAAACGTTGCTGCCCCACCGCCAAAATATTGATCCGGTCGTCAGACAGCCGCTCCACTTCCATGATTTCTGCGCAAGCGCCTACTCTTGAGGGTTGATTCGTTTGAGCATCCCAGAGCAAGACCCCAAAGCGACGATCCCGGTCCAGTACCGTATTGATCATCATGCGATAGCGTGGCTCAAAAATATGCAGGGGCAAGGGTCGCCCGGGAAAAAGCACTACCTCGGGTAGTGGAAAAATCGGTAGCTCCTGAACAGCCAAGGAGGAAGACAAACTCATGGGGCTCCTTAATCAACATTCCCTTCTTCTATCTTGCCCCATGTCTCTACTTTGTCTGCGCTTTATTGTCCAAATTCCACACGCGCCTGCTCTACCACTTCTGGGGTGACTTCTTCCAGGTCTTCACTACGGGCCAAGGCTTCGATCCGATTACGAGCCTGAGCGCGGACGAAGAATGGGATATTGAGCAGTTTGGCTTCAGCTTCTGGAGTCCAAACCAACATATCAGGGTATATAGGTTCCATTATCTTGGCAAGTACTACCGTTGTCCTTCGATGATAGACCAACATCACCCTCAGAAAATACGCACTCCTTCGCCGGTGCACACCGCCTTCAAAGGAATATCCCACGCAGGATCGAACGGCAGAATGTCCACGCCAAAAGCTTGATGGGCAATACCTACAGTTTCCAGGGGATAGGCCGCCAAAAAACGGTCATAGAAACCACCGCCATAGCCCAGGCGATAGCCTCTGCGATCCCAGGCCAAGAGCGGCACTAGACAGAGGTCTGCCCCAGTGGGATCAAAGAGAGGACTGTCGGCAAGAGGTTCAGGAATGCCGTATGGGTTATTGCTGACCGGCGAGGGATATACATGCCAGACAAGCGCTTGCCCCACACAGCGGGGAACAGCCCATTGCTTATCTGGGTAGGCCCCCATCAAGGCTGTCAAGTCCGGCTCATTCCGGAAAGCAAGAAACGATAGAATACGCTGCGCCTCTTGAAATCTAGACCACTGACTCAGGCAGTCTCCAATAGCCCGTTCTTCTACCCATACACTTTCAGGGGGAAGAGCTAGCCGCCTGGTCAAAAACTTCTGCCGGAGCGCTGATTTTAGGTTTTTGATGGAGTCCGGGTCTGACAATCCGTGCATCATCTCAGTTTCAAGCTTTTACTGATGAAATGTGCTCGTCTTTATGTAAAGATATATAAAGAACTCTAGGAATAACCATGACTTCCTCGCGACGCAGGGATATTGAAGAGGGCAAGGTCGGATTTGTCCCCTATGCAGAAAAACTGAATGGACGCCTAGCCATGGTTGGATTTGCAGCCCTCATCATCATCGAAATTGTTTATAGCAAGGGTCTGCTCACCCTGATTGGTTTGAAAGGATAGAAAAGGGCAAGCCTCAGTTCCAAGAGATTGTGCCATCCTGGAGAGAGACCGAATTTCCAGAAGAACATGGGCAAGCGCACCTTTACGAGCCTCACGGCAGAAAATTTTCGTCATCCCTTGGACAAGCAGGCGACCCAGAGTCTCCAGCAAATTCCAGGGCTTGATTTCTTACTACGCGCTACTTTATTTCCCGTAGCCTCACAATTTTTTCATTTAGACAATCTCGCCTCTGCCATTCAGGTCGGCCCGAAGCAACTTTCCAAGCTCTACAGCCTGCACAAAGAAGCCTGTTCTGTATTGGACATCGAAGTTCCTCAGCTCTATGTACGCCAGAATCCCGTGCCCAATGCCTACACGTTTGCGGTCAACAATCGGCAATCTTTTGTAGTTATTCACACCTCTCTTTTAGAACTTTTGACAGAGGAAGAAACCCAGGCCGTCATTGCCCACGAATTAGGTCACCTTAAATGTGAGCATAGTGTCTACTTAACGATTGCCAATCTGCTGATTATGGCAGCAGGCCAACTTCCACGCATCGGGGTTGTCTTAGAGCGTCCCCTCAGAATGCAGATGTTGGAATGGGTACGCTGTGCCGAGTTTACCTGTGACCGTGCGGCACTTCTCGTAGCGCAAGACCCACGAGTCGTCATGTCCCTACTGATGAAGCTTTCTGGCGGCTCTCCTTCTCTGATGGCTGAACTGGATTTGGATAGTTTTATTGACCAGGCCCGTCACTATGAAGAATCTTCAAAAGATCCTATGGGCAAAGCTATTCGCCTGGCTCAAACTATAGAGCGGACCCATCCAGTTCCTGTCTTGCGGGCCAAGGAAATCGACCGCTGGTTTCAGAGTCCAGGCTATAAAAATATCTATGAAGGGGACTATTTAGCTCGCCCAGCCGTCTAGACGAAAAATACTGGACACTTAATCATCCAGCAGTTGAAAACCTTTCTCTCCCAGTAACTTCTTGTCAAAGGTAATGGTCATGGCACACCCAGCTCCATGGGCGATGACGCCAATCAGATAATCAGAAAAGCCGGCTCTCCCTGCTTGATACCGTTGCAACGCTTGATAGACAGCACTCTGATTTTCTAGTTCAAACTTTGGAGTTTGCATCAGTAGCTCTAGCACGTTGCAAATTTCTGTTTTTTCAGATTTATAGGCTCGCCTAAGTACCCACACTAATTCGCACAACACGATATTACTGAGAAAGCAAACCTGATCATCGGCCTGAATCACTTCTGCCGCTTGCTGATACTGCCCTGGGTCATCCTGAGTAAAGTATCTCACCAAGACATTGGTATCAATCCCAATCACGTGCACCCTCTGCAATGGCTTGTTCCATTTCCTCCAAGCTCACCACTTTCATCCCCGGTCTATGGAGAATGCCGGCTAGTCCTTCTATAGGAACATTCAGAGGGATAATCCTCGTGGTGCCATCCTCTTCCAGTACAAACCGGACTTTACTCCCTGCTCCTAGCTTTAAGTGCTGTCGCACACTCTTTGGAACAGTAATTTGCCCTTTGGAAGTCATAGTAGCGATATCCATTGCATTCCTTACTTTTTCGCAGGCTAATATTCCTTACTAAGTATAGCGCATACTCTATGGGCTGTTTAGCCCTCCTTAAGGAACCTGTTTTGGTCGCAACGTGGTGAAGGGAGTCACTCTCGCCGATGGTTCATATCATGAGGCAGATTTAGTTGTTTCTATCGGTGATTAGGCCAATACCTCTATGAAGCTGATTGACCCGAAGTATCGTCTGATTAATCAGACGATGCGGAAACTGGTTTCTTTGACCTCGATTGACCGAAAAACATATTCATTGGCATCAGTAGGCGGGCCTGGAATTAAATTAAATAGTAGAGCAGGAGACTGCAAAAATAACTGGTAGAAAAGGTATCGCGGCGCATGAATAGGTGATGAGTAGACCTTAAACCTTACGTGCTCAGAGGACTTATGCAAAGCCCTCTAATCGCCCAAAGTTGGGGGGCCGGGGGGCACTTAATCAATGTTCGCTCTCTGACACCAGAACAGCGCTAGCCGCATACCCTTTAAGATGGAGTAGATACTCCAAGGAATCTGCGATGACGGTTGCATCCCCCACGAAGACAGTCTACGAAATGGTGATTGGTCTTGAAGTCCATGCCCAACTCAGCACCAAAACCAAAATCTTCTGTGGCTGCTCCACTCAGTTTGCAGCACCTCCGAATACAAATATTTGCCCCGTGTGTACTGGGCAGCCGGGGGTCTTACCCGTTCTAAACAAACGCGTTCTCGAATATGCTCTCAAAGCAGGGTTGGCGCTTAATTGTCAGATTGCTCCCAAGGGCCTGAGCAAATTTGACCGTAAACAGTATTTTTACCCTGACCTGCCCAAGAACTATCAGGTCTCCCAGTACGATTTGCCGATCTGTGAGCATGGCTGGATTGAGATTCCGCTGGAGAACGGCATTGATATGAAGCGGATTGGCATCACGCGCATTCATATGGAAGAAGATGCTGGAAAACTAGTGCATGGCAGTGGCGACCGACTTTCTAATTCTCCCTACTCATTGGTGGACTACAACCGTTCTGGGATGGCCCTGTTGGAGATCGTTTCCGAACCGGATATTCGCACCGCCTATGAGGCGGCTACCTATGTGCAAGAGCTGCGTAAAGTGTTGCGCTACCTGGGCGTATGCGACGGCAACATGCAAGAAGGTTCTATGCGCTGCGATGTGAATATCTCCGTGCGGCCTGTCGGTCGCGAAGCCTTCGGCACTAAAACCGAAATCAAAAACATGAGTTCCTTCAATGCGATTCAACGCGCTATTGAATATGAATTCGTCCGTCAGGTCCGGGTTTTAAGCAGCGACCCCAGCGAACTAGATCCCACTGATACCGATGATATGATTCGCCAGGAAACCCGCCTCTGGGATGAAAATCTCCAGAAAACCACTTCAATGCGACTGAAAGAAGGGTCTGATGACTACCGCTATTTCCCTGAACCGGATCTGGTTCCGATTCAAGTGAGTGCAGACTTGCTCGATACCTACAGATCGCAAATGCCTGAATTGCCCCATGCCAAGCGGGGGCGCTACCGTGAGGACTTTGGGCTTTCTCCCTATGATGCGAACTACCTTACCGAAGAGCAAGAAACTTCCCAGTACTATGAGGCCGCTCTAGCAGCAGGGGCAGAACCAAAGGCCGCCGCCAACTGGATCATGAGTGACATTGCTAAGTTTCTCAATGATTCTGGTCGAACAATCACAGACCAACCTTTTACCCCTGAATCTTTGGCAGAACTCACCCAGTTAATCGCCGGAGGAACGATTAGTTCCAAGATTGCCAAAGATATCTTGCCTGAACTTCTAGAGAAAGGGGGTTCTCCTAAAACTCTAGTAGAAGCGAAAGGACTTACCCAAATTTCAGACCAGGGACAACTAGAAGCCTTGGTCCAAGAAGTTATTGAGGCGAACCCTACCCAAGTAGAACAATACCGTGCCGGCAAAACAAAAATATTTGGTTTCTTTGTCGGTCAAGCTATGGCCAGAACCAAAGGACGGGCGGCTCCTGAACTGATTAATGAGTTGCTCAAAGCCAGGTTAGATAGCTAACGTCCCAAGAGTTTCACGGCACCCGCTCCTCCGAAATATAAACCCGAAACCGCACCAGCCAAGAGCATCTGCGTAAGCGGGTCTGTGGACGGGGTAATCACCGCGCCTAAAACCACAGCCGCCAAGATAATGTAGCGCCAATTGGCGAACATTTGCTTGGAAGAGACTAAACCAGTAACGCCTAGGAGAACTTGGAGCACAGGTATTTCAAAGACCAATCCAGTACTGAGTAAGATGACAAAAACTAAATCAAAGTATTTATCAATGGTCCAGTATTGTTCTACGACCCCAGCTCCGAAGCTCACAAAGAAGTTCATGGCAGCAGGAATCATCGCATAGTAAGCAAAGGCCAATCCCAGAGCGAATAATATGCTCGAAGCGATTACCACGGGCAAGACAAAACGCCGTTCCCGGCGGGTTAAGGCCGGCAGAATAAACTGGATGACTTGATAGAGAATTACCGGAGCGGCCATCAGAATTCCGACGTAGGCCGCTGCTTTAAAAGAAACAAAGAAATATTCTCCAGGAGCGGTCTGGATGAATTTAACTTTGCCGGCCGGTAGCTGCAAGAAAGAGACGATTTGATTGATAAAGAAAAAGGAGGCCACTGTCGTAACGGTGACGGCAGCAAGCCCGATGATGACACGTTTGCGTAGTTCATCGAGGTGATCGAACAAGGACATTTCCACTTCGTAGGGGAAGTCCTCGGTCGGGGCGGGATCATCCGCAGGCAATCGGGAGGGATCATCCTCTTGCAGGGAGTCAGGGGGAGATTGCGTCATGCCACTGGATTAGCCGGATGCTCTCATTTTAACTTAACGCAGCCACCAGAAATTTCTCGTCCGTCTAGCAGGGTGTCTCGGGCCAAGAATCCCAGTAAACTTATGAAGATGCCACACGTAAATTTAGCTTTCAGTGAAATAGGACTGAACAGTTTATCACAGTGAAAAAGCACCCTTGCCATGATCCCCATACTGTTATAAGTTTCTTTAAGCTTACTGCTCTTCTCGCGATGACTTTACAAAGCCTTATAGAAACAGGCCAGGGCACTTCAGACTCCCCGCTTATGGCTATTTCCAGGAAGTCAAGGCCTTACCGGCCCTAGTGGACATCTCCTTGATGTATTTTGATGTATTCAATTTATGTGATATTTACGCTATGGCGGTCCCCTCTGTAGAAAAACGTATCAGTATAGCCAGTACTGTTCTATTTTTCGTCGGCGCAGGGGTTGCGACGGGCCTCCTAATGCTGCGCCTGTGGCGTAGCTACAACGGTTTAGATTGGTGGCTGAGTGCTTGGGAAAGTTTCTACCTGTCCAACTCTGGCCTCTTGATTTGGGCGGCGCTGATCATTCTAGGCTTGTGTGCCGCCAGTCGTTGGCTTCTTCAAGAATTCGTGAACCAGGAGTGGATTCATCCTGATGACCAAAGCCTCACCCTTTGCATGATGCAATTTTGGATGGGTGTGAGCTGGGCGATGATTATCTGCTTTGCGATTACAGGCCTTGCGCACTGGCTGCAGCCAGATCTTCTGTAAGAACCTGGCAGTGCCTCCCCTCTCAAAATGTCTTGTACGCTCGTCTGAAGTCGGTAGGACTTTGCCATTGCTCCAACAAAGGTTGAATAAATGGAAACAAAATGTCTGGTACGCACGTCTGAGAACTAGGTCTGAGATAGTAGGGAGGGCTTTGTAATTTCTTCTTCTACGGCAACAATGCTCAGTTGGATAAATGGAAACTGCGTATAAATACGTATTTACATGTATCCCAAGATGCATGCGTATTCAGAGAGGAAGCATTATCCTTTCCACAAGACTCTATATCGCCCACTTTTAAGGAAGTTGAATTGTAATGGAAACAATACCAAATATTGGTGATCTAGTTAAGGAAGTTATCGCTAGTGTTTCTGTCTTCAACAGATCAGTTGATGTTTACAGCAAGGTTCTATCTGCCTTTACCTGCTAGGCTTAAGAGTTTGCCCTAAGCGCAAACCATATAAACTTACCTGTGCTATACCGTTGCTGGCAGTGAATACTTTGCCGAAGAATATGAGATAATTGTTGTAAGTGTTCAAAATCCGGTAATAGTATTAGGTTACTTTTACCGATGAGCGGACTTACTATATGGCTTTCCTGATCCAAAGGACAGGGAGGTTAACCCTTATTAGCTAATCGCAGTTGTGGGGCATGTTTACCATATGGGAGCAGATAATATGGATAGCATACTTTCTCCAAATAGAAGGTTAGCAAAGAAACCATTATGGACAAAGCCGCTCAAGATTTTGAGCATTTTTTTCATATTCCTGGTCAGTTTTTATATTTTCTTTTGTACCTTCCTCTATCTTCGCCAGAGGAATTATATATTCTTCCCCGAGCAGCAAATTCGTGCTACCCCTGCGCTGTATCAAGTTCCTTATCAAGATGTCTATATACCTATTCGCAAGCCGACCGGTGAAATAGAAGAAATTCATGGTTGGTGGATTCCCTCTGACAAGAAGGGGGCTAAAACGCTCTTATATCTGCATGGCAATAGTGCCAATATGGGTAAGGAAGCTGAGCGTGCACATCTATTCCATAAGCTTGGGCTTTCTCTCCTTTTGATTGACTATAGAGGTTTTGGAAAGAGTGGTGGAGATTTTCCATCAGAAGCTCAAGTCTACGAAGATACTGAGGCTGCCTGGCAATATTTGATTCAAAAGAAAAAGATTCGTCCAGAAGAAATCTTTGTCTACGGTCACTCTTTGGGAGGAGCAATTGCTATTGAGTTAGCCCTGCACCATCCAGAAACACCAGGATTGATTATAGAAAGTTCGTTTACAAGGGCGAGAGATCTTGCTGTTAAGAATTGGTGGGCTCATTACATTCCCCTAGATCTACTCTTTGTCCAACGCTTTGACTCGATCAGTAAAGTTCAATCTTTAAGAATGCCCATTTTATTCATCCATGGGACTGCAGATCCTACCGTTCCGTACCCTATGAGTCAGCAGTTGTTCGCTAAAGCAAATTCGCAAAAACAACTGTTGCTGATTCCTGGAGGGGACCATAACCATAATTTTAAAATTGGGGGCTCTCGCTATTCGGAAACAATTCGGACTTTTGTGGAACCTAAGCAGCGCTCACCAAGGCCCGGAGTCTTCACCCCTAACTTTTCTTCTCCGGTTCGTCCATGATGCTGGCAGGCAGGAAAAAGATGATAATCAAGCCAGGAATTGCAATGAGAAAACTCATTAAGAAAAAATTGCTGTAACCTAAAGCCGTTTGCAGATAACCACTGACCGCACCGGGGATTAAAAGACCTAAAGCCATGAGTCCCGTAGCGATGGCATAGTGTGCGCTTTTGTATTCGGAATCAGGGCGTACAGTCCGCATCAAAAATACCGTATAGGCTGCGGTACCTAGACCATAGGCAAACTGTTCAATAGCATTGACAACTCCCACTTCCCAAAGAGGGGGCTTGGCAATCGATAGCCACCAGTAGAGCAAAATCGCGCTGTTTTGGAAGAGGGCGGTCGGGAAAATGCACTTTTTGATGCCATAACGAGCGACCAACCATCCACCAAACACTCCGCCAATCAGGAGAGAAGCGGTGCCATAGGTACCATAGATGATACCGATATCTTTAGTGGCAATGGCAAGCCCTCCTTTCTCTGGCGTATCCAACAAGAAAGGCTGGGCCATTTTCAGCATGAAGGCATCACCCAAACGGAAGGTGACAATATACAGCGTGATCACTAAAATCCCAGGCTGTGAAAAATAGGTCTGAAAGGCTTCTACGAAATTCCCCAGTCTAGGCGTGACTTTCTTCGTTAGCGGCCTGGGCAGTCCCCAGCTATGGAAAGCGGACAAACCCAGCAGGAGGGCGGCTGTTCCCCCAAACACCATCGCCCAGCCCATAGAAACAGAAGTCTGTTCGCCAAGGACTCCTGCAAAAAAGACTAAGCCGCCCGTACCAAATAGAACAGCTATCTTATAGGCAGCGACTCGGACCCCAGTGTACAAAGCCTGTTGGTCTTGGTCCAAGGCATCCAGGTAATAACCATCCATCGCTATATCGTGGGTAGCAGAAGCCAGTCCCATCGCCACAAAAAAAGCGAGAGCTAAAGGCAAAGCCAAGGGCGTAGAAATAGCGGCCGCCGCCAAGCC
>CASBPW010000022.1 GCA_949127685.1 Candidatus Sivonenia alaskensis PMM_0068
ATCGTAGACCTCCCTGGAACCATCATCTCCACAGCCACTAAAGAGCGATCTTTTCCGGTTGATCGCCTCGGGGTCAAACAAATTCGTTTTGGACAATTCCAGAATCGCCCCCCGATAACGCGCATCGTCTTGGATATAGACCAAGAGGTGTCTGATTGGGAAACTGCCTATGATCCTGCTGTAAAAGGCGTACGCTTGGTTCCCGCAGGCCAATTAGCCGTAATTCAAAAAAGAGCGGGTAATTTGCTCGCCGTTCGCTTAATCGGCAATCGTTTAATATTTGTTGGCGATGGTCTTTTACAGGCTAAGGCTGAATCCACCGGCAACGACTATAAGGTAACGTTCCCTGGAGTCGCTCTGCCTGCACAGCCCCTCAGCGGCCCTAAATTGACCAGTACAGGGCCACTAGATCGTCTTAGGTTAATACAAGACCCCGGCAGCGAAGTCTCAGCTATTTTGGCTTTAGGGCCGGGCATTCAGGTGATCAAAACTGAATCCAAGAAAAATCAGTTCATCATCCAGTTCAATAAGGGGCAAATTGGTCAGTCCACCGGAGAAGGACCCTTAGTAGTCATTGACCCAGGCCACGGAGGCACGGATCCAGGAGCCATGGCCGGAGGCCGTAATGAAAAGACGCTGAATTTCCAAGTATCCCGATATCTAGGGCAAATTCTGTCCCAAAAAGGATACCGGGTAGTATTTACGCGCGAGGATGATCGATTTATTCCGCTACAGGGCAGAGTAGATATAGCGGAGCAAGTCAACGCCAATATTTTTGTTAGTATTCACCATAATGCTAGTGAGAATACTGCAACCGACGGCCTGCAAACTTACTATATAAGGGAAAATAGCCGTACGTTAGCCAAAATCGTCCACCGTAACCTCATTAGCAGAGCGGGCCAGCCAGACCGTGGTCTACGGACTGCCCGTTTCTACGTAATCCGCAAAACCACGATGCCTGCTATCCTTGTGGAAATGGGCTACATGACCAACCCGGCCGAACTAGCTCTTGTCTCCCAGGCTCCTCACCAACGTCTCGCTGCAGAATCCATAGCCCGTGCTTTGGATGAATACTTCCGAAAGTAAGAAAGGACTTGAGCCTGTGTTTGAACCTATTGGTATTTTTGATAGTGGTGTTGGGGGTTTAACCTTTTTAAACCAGCTCCAACGGTTGCTCCCCAAAGAGAATAAAACCTACTTTGGCGATACAGCTCGAGTCCCTTACGGGAACCGCTCCTCTGAAGAAATACAACAATTTATGCGGCAGACCATGACCTGGATGGAGCACCAAGAGGTCAAATTGGTAGTTGCTGCCTGTAATACGAGCTGTGCTCTGGCCTTGGAAATAGTGCGCAAGGAATTTCAAACCCCAATTGTGGGACTAATCCTCCCCGGCGCCAAGGCAGCGGTCCAGCGAGGCCGCAGGATTGGGGTAATCGCTACCCAAGCCACCGTGCGCAGCCAAGCTTATACCAGCGCCATGAAAGAATTGGACCCTACCGTAAAAGTTTTCGAAGTAGCCTGTCCAGAATTCGTTCCCCTGGTAGAGTCAGGGCAGGTTACCAGCCATCAAGCCAGAAAAATAGCGATCCACTATCTGCAGCCTCTACTCAACGAAAGAATTGATACCTTGGTCTATGGCTGTACGCATTACCCCCACCTCGAACCCATATTCAAAAGTTTTTTACCAGACTACATTAGCCTGGTAGATCCTTCCGTGGAAACAGCATTAGCAGTGAATCGGGAACTTCAACTTTTGGGTTTATTAAGTAACAGCATTAAACCAGGAAAAACTAACTTCTATGTGTCTGGCGATCCCGCTTCTTTCTCTCGTTTAGCTAAACGCTGGTCAAGCACTGCTACTGCCATAGAAACTGTCCAAATCGACCCTCAAGCAGTCCCCTCTCCTTTAGAAGAGTCTTCATCTACTAGCTAAGGCGCGATGTATCGCGCCTGTACAAGCCCTAGTTCTGTAACTTTTAAAAAACTGGGCGAGGTCAGACTCGAACTGACATGGTATCTCTACCGCCACATTTTGAGTGTGGTGCGTCTACCATTTCGCCACTCGCCCAAGAGCCTAACGATTATACCCTAGGGTTTCCCCCTTCTTGAATAAGCAGACTAGGTAAATCGCTGACCAAGTTGAACAGGATCGCGCACCGTGATCTTTTTCTTGTGAATGGAGATCAGATTTTTCTTCTTCAACTCACCGAGCAAGCGAGTAATCGTGACCCGTGTAGAGCCAATGGCTTCCGCAATCGCTTGGTGAGAAAGCCTGAGGTCAATGGTGATCCCCTCGCGTCCAGGAACCCCAAAATCCCGACAAAGGATCAAGATGAAGCTCTCTAAACGAGAACCCATATCTCGGTGAGCCAAGGTTTCAATCATCATCTCTGTTTGCAGAATACGGGAAGCCAATCCCTTGAGCAGAATGGAAGAAAGCTCTGCATCATTACGAAGGGCCTTCTCGACTTGGTCAATATTGGCAGCCAACAATTCAACCGGAGTAATAGCTACGGCATGGTAAAAACGGTCCGATCGATGCCCTGTAATGATGGAGAGAACCCCAAAGACACTGTTCTCTCTGAGCAAAGAAACCGTAATTTCTTCGCCATTATCAAACACTCTAGAAAGCTTCACCGCTCCCTTGACTAAGAAATAGACCCGCTCTGCAGGATCCCCAGGGAAGAAGATGGTCTTTCCTCGGTCGTAATGTTCCACAACGGGTGGAGCTTGTCCGCTTTCAAGCTTTTGAAATAGGACACCTAATCGATGATCAGTGGTTAGGACCAATAGTTCGCCCCGAACTTTTTAATTTATTAATACGCTCCGTTGGCATTAATTATGTATTTTTTAATACAGAATCACAGAGTTTTTGAAAATAAGGGGCTCGATGCGTTTACTGGGCCAGTCTTCAACCCCATAGGGAATAAGGTTTTGATACCTGAATATTGCTCTTATGGCAATTCCCAGGAGGTTTGGAGGGTTTGGTAGGTCGTTTTCGGAAGTTGGATGAGTAGTGGTTGAGCTTTTGGATCGAGCCACAACAGAACTTTCTCTAAATCTTTCTGAGCCATCGCCGTGCATCCCACGGTGGGACTGGTCTCCCCTCGCCAGACATGCAGAAAAATACAACTGCCTTTTCCTGGAGTTGCTGGCTGCTTGTTGTGCTCTACATCCAACACCCAGGTATAGAGGACATCTGAACGGCGCATGACTTCTGCCGAGTCCCACAGTTTGGGTTTTTCAGGCAAAATCTGGTTGTAGAAACTGGATTTTGGATCATCTACACAGCGCAAGTCTTGGGCACTTACTTGATAAGGCCATTTCATCCGGGATAGAGGGCTCGCAGCATAACCATAGGCTGACCCTAGTTTGAATATTCCTGCCGGAGATTTGCCATCACCTTCTTGCTTAATCGGCTCTGTGTCCTCAGGAGTGCCTAGGGATGCGTTGGGCACTCCTGCCCCCCAACCGAGTCCCCCTTTACCCAAGACTACGACTATAGGCCTACCTACAGGCTTCCACAAGCTTTTTCCTTTTGGTCTACCTAGTTCAGTCATCTTGGTATAACGCTGCAAGGTGGCCTGAGTGCTATCCCAAGTTTCGGCCTGAACCACGAGGGCTTGACGGCTTTGGGGTGGAATGGGGGAAGCATGGCCCCCCCCATGGGTTAGCAAGATAGCCACCGTTCCCACCAGAAGAGTCTTGAGAGTCTTCAACACAGAGCCCATTATTTTTGTCATGGTTAGTCGCATGAGGTCGCTCTAGTTTGTAGCATATAGAGAAGAACTTCAAACAGATAAATAATGGCAGATGACAACTCAAGAGCGGGTCTAGGCTATGCTACTCCCGCCATAAAAACCTATCTCGAGAGGCTATTCAGTCCTCATGATGCAGCCTTAGAAGATGCCGTCCATCAGCTCGATGTAATGGGGATGCCGCGCATCCAAATTGCCCCTATAGAAGGAAAAATTTTACAGGTCTTACTGTCCATGATTGGAGCGCAAAAAGTAGTGGAGTTTGGCACGCTCTCTGGTTATTCTGCTCTGTGGATGCTTAAGGCTTTGGGTAAAACAGGTCATCTATGGACCTGTGAGTACAGTCCAAAACATGCCAAAGTCGCCCAAGCTGTTTTTGAGCGAGCCGGACTGGATCAACAAGTCACCGTGCTAGAAGGCCCTGCTCTGCGCTCTCTCGAAAACCTGTCAACCGAAGCGCCTTTTGATGCCGTGTTTATTGACGCCGACAAAAAAAACTATATTTACTATGCTCGCTGGGCCTTTGAACATTTGCGCTCAGGCGGTTTAATTATCGGAGACAACACCTATCTATTCGGCTATCTGAAGGGCCGAGCCCCAGATGAAAACTGGGATCAAGAATCCATAGAAGGGATGACTCAGTTTCATGAATTCCTGGCTGAGCATTGTTTGGCCGTGTGCTTGCCTACTCCTGATGGGCTGAGTGTAGGCATAAAGCCTTAATGCCGAGACCAAAGCCTTCCTGTTCTCTATTTTGTGCCTATTTGCTAATAATTCATATATACAGGCGGGATATATCGATCCTCTCATAGAATTGACCGATGCATAAACTGAAATCCATGTAAAGCATTTATTTACAAAAGTTTGCAATTCTTTAAAAACTTGTTACATTGTGAGTATCCCCAACTCCTGAGAAGTTCCATGAAAAAGTTTCTAGGCTTGTTTCCCGTACCTCCTGCCTTGCAAGACCAGTCTCATGTTTCTGACCTGAAGGCCCGCTTAGACTGGGGTGAACCTGCGCTTACCATTGTTGATGTTCGCAGTTGGATTGTGTTTGATCAGGGTCGGATTCAGGGTGCCGTTTCTATTCCTGAACCTGGTTTGGTAGAGTATGCACTCGCCAACCTTGAGCCTATCCGTGACTTATACATTTATGGAGAGACAGATAAAGAGACCTTCGCTGCTGCGGCTAAACTCCGTGCGGCTGGCTTCCAACATGTTTCTGTACTAGAGGGTGGCTTCGAAGCATGGAAAGCCGCTAAATACCCAATCGAGGCTGTCGCAGCTTAACCTTGAATTAGTAGACGCAAAAAGGCCCCCGAATTCGGGGGCCTTAACCTGGCTCTTAGCTCATTGCTAAACTGATTTGCTATCCACTCGATAACCCTGCCGTTGAGGCAATGACAAAGGCCGCATAAGTAAGGACATACCCCACTGTGAAGTGAGCTAGACCAATCAAACGACCTTGGACAATGGACATCGCCACAGGCTTATCTTTCCAACGGACCAACTTAGCCAAAGGTGTGCGTTCATGAGCCCATACCAGGGTCTCAATCAGCTCCTGCCAGTAACCACGCCAAGCGATCAGGAACATGAAACCTGTTGCCCACACCAGGTGACCAAACAAGAACATCCAAGACCACACAGACAGGTTATTAGTACCCGTACCAGGGGCATAGCCGTTGATCAGGGTATTTGAGTAGGCCCACAAATAATTGTTAAGCCAACCCATAATCGTCACAGACTTTTCATTGAAGACCGACTCCGTACCGGTCCAGATCGACAGATGCTTCCAATGCCAGTAGAAGGTAACCCAACCAATGGTATTGAGCATCCAGAACATAGCCAAGTAGAAGCTATCCCAAGCAGAGATGTCGCAAGTACCACCACGGCCAGGACCATCGCAAGGGAAGGCAAAGCCGAAGTCTTTCTTGTCGGGCATCAACTTGGAACCACGAGCATCCAACGCCCCTTTGACGCCAATCAGAACAGTGGTGTGAATCCCTAGAGCAATCGCATGATGGACCAGGAAGTCACCAGGACCGATGTTCAAGAAGGGATTGGCATCCCCTACCGAATTCACCGTCTGAGTCCAACCATTCACAAAGGCACCTGGAGCTGTGGCAGCAAGGCCGCCAAAGATAGCAGGAATACCAGCAATAATCTTCCCAGACTGGGCCTGAACGAACTGTGCGAACACAGGCTCAATCAGGATTTGGTCTTCAGGACGACCGAAGGCTTGCATGACATCGTTGTGTACATACAAACCAAGGGTATGGAACCCGAGGAACAGAGAGACCCAAGACAGGTGAGAGATAATCGCTTCTTTGTGCTCCAGAACCCGAGCCAGAACGTTGTCCTTGTTCGCCTCAGGGTCGTAATCCCGTATGAAGAAGATAGCACCGTGCGCGAAAGCCCCTACCATCAGGAATCCAGCAATGTACTGGTGATGGGTATAGAGCGCTGCCATGGTGGTATGGTCTTCATGCATATAGAAGTACGGCGGGAGCGCATACATCTGCTGTGCTACCAGAGAAGTCACCGTTCCTAAGGACGCCAAGGCCAAACCCAACTGGAAATGCAGTGAGTTGTTCACGGTGTCATAGAGATTGCGGTGGCCTGCACCCAAGCGACCACTAGGGGGAGTATGGGCATCCAAGATTTCTCGGATGCTGTGTCCAATTCCCCAGTTGGTCTTGTACATATGGCCCGCAATGATGAAGATCACGGCAATGGCCAAATGGTGGTGGGCAATATCCGATAGCCACAATGAGTTGGTAGCCGGATTCAATCCCCCGTAAAAGGTCAGAATCGGCCAACCAGTACCATCAGTAGCAGGTTGGGCATATACCCCCCAGTTCCCTGTAAAGAAGGGCAAAAGCCCTGCTGGGTGGGGAGCAAACCGAGCTTGGGTGAAGTTGGACCAGTTGACGTCCACACCGTTCAAACGGGGGATCGCCACGTGGACCAGGTGTCCTGTCCAAG
The DNA here is from genome assembly GCA_949127685.1 of Candidatus Sivonenia alaskensis PMM_0068. Classification (GTDB taxonomy): domain Bacteria; phylum Cyanobacteriota; class Cyanobacteriia; order Gloeobacterales; family PMM-0068; genus Sivonenia; species Sivonenia alaskensis. The sequence goes on from CASBPW010000022.1 coordinate 6,747, forward strand.
CCAGGGAAGAAACCCCAAACAGTGCAGACAAGTGATGGTTCAAACGAGATTCAGCGTTCTTGAACCAGGCCAAAGAAGGACGGAAACGAGGTTGTAGGTGCAGCCAGCCTGCAGCGAGGAACAGAGTAGCCAGCACAATCAAGAAAATTGCGCCCTCGAAAAGCTCCGAGTTATAGCGCATGCCGATGGTGTACCAGAAGTAATAGAGACCGGAGTACATAAAGTTCACCGGACCGGCTGCTCCTTCTGGGGTGAAAGCTTTCATCGCTCCCGGGCCGAAATGGGGGTCCCAAATCGCGTGAGCAATTGGCTTCACCTTCGTGGGGTCTAAAATCCACTGTTCAAAGTTACCCTGCCAGGCCACATGGAATAGGTTGCCCGAAGTCCAGAGAAAGATGATGGCGATGTGACCGAAGTGAGAAGCGAAGATCTTTTGATACAACACTTCTTCAGTCATGCCATCGTGGCTTTCAAAGTCATGGGCCGTAGCTATCCCATACCAGATCCGACGAGTAGTCGGATCATTGGCGAGATCCTGGCTGAATTTCGGAAAACGAGTTGCCATTGATTGCTATCTCCTTTACTGAATCGCCAGGAAGCGAGCTAAGAAGAACGCCCACGTAGTGACGATTCCTCCAAGCAGGTAGTGGGCAACACCCACTGCACGACCTTGAGTGATGCTCAACGCACGAGGCTGAATAGCAGGAGCAACTCTGAGTTTGCTGTGAGCCCAAACAATGGACTCAATCAGTTCTTGCCAGTAACCACGGCCACTGAACAGGAACATCAAGCTAAACGCCCAGACGAAGTGAGCACCTAAGAATGCCAAACCATAAGCAGAAGCAGAAGTCCCATAAGAGTTAATTACGGGGGCTGCTTGTGCCCACAGGAAATCGCGCAACCAACCGTTGATGTCTACAGAGCTAGCTGCAAACTGGTTGAAAGGTGCGGTAGCGCCCGTGATGCTATTGGTGATGACATTGATTGGGTCAACAATATGCGTGACCTTTCCAGAAGCATCTACTGTGCCGTAGACGTCTGATTGCATCTTCCACGAAAAGTGGAAAATGACGATGGAGATGCAGTTATACATCCAGAACAAGCCTAGGAATACATGGTCCCAAGCAGAAGATTGGCACGTACCACCACGACCAGGACCATCGCAAGGGAATCTGAATCCCAGGTTGGCCTTGTCAGGGATCAAGCGGGAAGAGCGAGCAAAAAGCACACCCTTCAACAAGATCAAGACCGTGACGTGGATAGTAAGCGCATGAATGTGGTGGATCATAAAGTCCGCGGTTCCCAAAGGAATAGCAGACATAGAGACTTTCCCTGCCACCGCCAAGGTCTGTCCGCCCCATACAGGAGAGGTTGCACTGCTAAGCCAAGGAGCGGTAGAGCCTGCTCCAAAAGCTGCAGCGTTAACGGCCTGTACTCCTTGCGCAAAGATAGGCTGCAGGTTGATTGCCCAATCCGCAAACATATCTTGAGGACGGCCCAAAGCTTGCATGGTGTCGTTGTGGACATATAGACCAAAGCTATGGAAGCCGAGGAACAAACATACCCAGTTTAAATGGGAAATAATGGCATCCCGATGCCGAAGCATCCGGTCCAGTAGGTTGTTCTGGTTCATTACAGGGTCGTAGTCCCGCACCATGAAGATCGCGGCATGGGCCCCTGCCCCCACGATCAAAAAGCCACCAATCCACATGTGATGGGTGAACAGGTTGATCTGAGTCAGGTAATCAATCCCCATATATGGATAGGGATTCATGGCGTACATATGGTGCGCCACAATGATAGAGAGGGAACCCACCATGGCCAGGTTAATAGCCAGTTGGGCATGCCAGGAATTGGTGAGCACCTCGTAGAGTCCCTTGTGGCCTTCGCCCGTGAGAGGACCCTTGTGGGCTTCCAGCATTTCCTTAATGGAGTGACCAATGCCCCAGTTCGTGCGGTACATATGTCCCGCAATGATGAACAGGGTGGCAATGGCCAAGTGATGATGGGCAATATCCGTCATCCACAGAGCACCTGTCTGAGGGTCTATGCCTCCCTTAAAGGTAAGGAAGTCTTTATAGACGCCCCAGTTCAGCGTGAAGAAAGGAGTAAGTCCCTGGCTAAAGCTCGGGAAGAACTTAGCCATCGCTTCAGTGCTGAAAGCGTACTCATGAGGCAAGGGAATTTCAGAAGGCTTCATGCCACTGTTGAGCATTTGGTTCACAGGCAAAGCCACGTGAATTTGGTGCCCAGCCCAAGAGAGGGAGCCTAAGCCTAAAAGCCCAGCCAAGTGATGGTTGAGCATCGATTCCGCATTTTGGAACCACTCCAGCTTAGGAGCCCGGACGTGGTAGTGGAACCAGCCAGCGAACACCATCAAACCAGCCATTGCCAGACCTGCCACGGCAGAAGACATAAGCTGAGCTGAATTGGTATAGCCAGCAGCCCGCCAAACATAGAACAGTCCGGAGGTGATTTGAATCCCTCCTTCAAAGCTTTTTGTGACGGTGCCAGGATCTCTAAGGATCTCCTGACCAAAAATTGGCCAGATAGCGTGAGCGGAAGGTCTCACCTTTGTGGGGTCAGCCAACCAATCAATGTAGTTGGAAAACTGCGCACCATGGAAGAACATCCCACTAGCCCAAACAAAAACAACGGCCAAGTGGCCGAAGTGGGCAGCAAAGATTTTGCGAGCGATGTCTTCCCGGTCGCTGGTATGTGTTTCAAAGTCATGGGCGAGAGCATGAAGGTCCCAAATCCAGGTGGTGGTTTTGGGCCCACGGGCCAAAGAACGCTCAAACCAACCCGGCTTAAACCACTTCTCAGTAGAAGTAGGAACCGGATTGTTATCAGTCGTTACTTTGACCTTATCCTCTCGCTTCTGCGGCGTGATGGTCATAGAGACGATCTCCTCTAGACGTAGACGCACATCTTTCACAAAATGCACGTAGGCTACATACAACGGAACGAGAACACATCTGAGACGCTACCGCTAAACGAATGATGAAATAATGGCGTAGCTGCATGACTCAGAGTTACGAAGCATTATAGGCCAGAGTTTTAAGTTAATAGAGTACTCTGTAACAGTTATTAAAAATTCGCAAAACAAGCTAGAGGCATGGCATACAAGAACTCAGAGATTATTCTTATCTACATAAGTTATGCATTTTCCTGAGAAAACTTAACATATATCCACAATTACTACGCCCAAGGGCCAATCTTTAGCTAGCCCCTAGGGCTAGTCCGGTGACCAGCATGCCGATGACAAGGAAGGGTTGAGAACTAGCTTGGTACTTAACATCATTGGCAATTGGATCTTTCAAAAGCTGCGTTTGGAAAAACATCTGCGGCAAAATTAGGCCAGCAAGTACAGCTCCATACCAGTAAAACTTACCTATATAGATAAGGTAAGCAAGGATGCCCAGCTGAAAGAAATTGATCATGAATACGCAAATCCATGCGGCCTTCTGCACACCGAAAACAACGGGTAAAGACTGAAGCCCCAAGGCCCGGTCTCCTTCAATGCTCTTAAAGTCATTGACAATAGCGATTCCCAAACCGGCAAAGCTATAGAACAAGGTCAGAATGACAATCGTGGGATTCAGCGTGCCGAAGAGGGCATGACCACAACACCAAGGCAGCGCAATATAGGAAGCGCCCAGAGCATAGTTTCCCAACCAACCGTTCTGCTTAAGCTTGAGGGGAGGAGCTGAGTAAATATAAGCGAGGAAGCTTCCACCCAAGGCCAGACAGAAAATTATGGGAAAGGTATGACCAGCCCATCGATCTAGGGTGTAGGAAACAGCTAAACCTAAAAACAAAAGCAGATAGATCTGCTGTTCCACTTGAGGAAGAGAGATGGCCCCTGAAGGAATCGGTCGATAGGGTTCATTGATCGCATCGATATCCCGGTCATAGTAATCATTAATAGTCTGTGTAAAACCTGCTAAGAGCGGCCCAGACATCAGCATTGCCAAAAGCACCATCAGTACATTCGAGAGCGACCAGGTAAAACCACCCGAAGCAGCTCCACAGATTACGCCCCACATCAGAGGAATCCAGGTCACGGGCTTCATGAGCTGCACCCGAATTTGGAGAAGCGAGCGCTCTTTAACATCGCCTCCCTTCATACCCAAAATTTGGCGTTTACGACGGTTACTCTCTGAAGTTTCGGATGCCATAGCCAGCTCAAATATGAATAGGGGGATGAGACATAGCCGGATTATACTGCTCCAAAGACACGCTCATTTCTAGCAGCTATCTGATGGATAATCAGAAAGAGCCAAACTAGGCAGATCAATTTGGACCTCTCTGAGCGGCTATCTTCGGTCATCACTAAGCTGCAACAGTATGCTGCCATAGATATACTTCCCTTCTGGCAACAGCAGGTCGGGGACTGTTGGCAGCCGATTCTCCTGAATGAGGGACCTGTTTTTACGTGGGAAAAAGGTGGGGCTACAGTCCATCTTAGGCAGATATGGCAAGTCCCCACTACGCCCATTGAAAGCGCTTCTCTATCACTGGTAGGCAGTACCCAGCGACTACAGCTAACCTGGTGGGCTTCTGCGGCAGAAGTATTTATTGATGGACAAAAAGTCCAAGAGGGGGATTTATTCGACCCGAAGTGCCGTTTGCTGCTGGGGGAAAAGCTCCAACCGGGGCAGAATTTTACCTTGGAATTGAAGCTAAACAGCCCAAAGCATGATCTTGGAGCGCTACAGACCTCCAGAGTATTAATCGAGTATCCTCAAGAGCCCTGTGACCCAGGAAAATTGGCAGATCAGCTAGCGATTATTCATACCTATCTACCGGAGCTTGCTAAAGCAGGATTTAGGCTAGAACCGATTATTGTAAATTTGGAAAAACAATTAGAAGTTCCTATAAGTCAGCAGTCTTTAGGAGGGCTCCGCGAAACCAAAGGCTTACTGCTCCCCCTTAAAGCTTTTTTCAAAGAGCGAACCATCCATATATTAGGCAATGCCCATATTGATATTGCTTGGCTTTGGCCCATTAAGGAAACCAAAGAAGTATTGAAAAGAACTTTTCAATCTGCTTTGAATCTGCAGAAACGCTATCCAAGTTTAATTTTTAATCAGAGTAGTGCCCTGACTTATGAATGGATCGAGCATGAAGAACCAGAGCTGTTTACCAAAATCCAAGATGCCGTCAAACAGAATCATTGGGAATTGACCGGGGGAATGTGGATAGAACCAGATCTGAACCTGCCCAGCGGTGAGTCCCTGATTCGGCAAATCCTCTACGGAAAAAGATATTTTCAAGAAAAATTCAATAAAGATATAAAAATAGCCTGGAATCCAGACAGCTTTGGATTTTCTTGGCAGCTACCCCAGATCCTTGCAAAAAGTGGATTTGAGGCATTTATTACCCAGAAACTAGCCTGGAATGATACGAATAAGTTTCCTTATAAAGCCTTCCAATGGCAAGGAGTTGATGGCAGTCAAATACTGACCTATTTTTCCAACGAGATCGGTCAAGGTTTTGAAACACTTGCTGTTGCTAAGGATGCAAGGGATCTAGAACAAAAGCATGGATTGAAAAACTCACTCTGGCTCTATGGGGTCGGTGATCACGGAGGAGGGCCTACTGCTGACATGCTCGACCTGATTGAGGAATGGCAACAATCAGATTTATTCTTTCGGGTAGCGCCGCAAACAGCCGAAGGGTTTATTCAAACACTCAAAGAAGAAATTTCCAATCAACCGATCCCGATCTGGAAGGATGAGCTTTATCTGGAATTTCATCGTGGGACTTTCACCAGTAAAGCGGATCAGAAAAGAAGAAATCGAAAAATGGAAGGGCTTATATCGAATACGGAAAAGTTTTGTTCGATGGCAACTCTTAGCCAAAGTGCGAATTACCCGAAGTTCAAATTGGAAAAGGCTTGGAAAAGCCTCCTCCTTAATCAGTTCCACGATATTTTGCCGGGTTCCTCTATCCCTGAAGTCTTTGAGGATGCTAATTTAGTTTGGACCCAAGCAGAGAACTCTTGCCGAGAAATTATCCAAGAAATTGAGGCTCGGGTATCTAATGCTATGGATTTATGGAACTTCCATAGTTTTCCTTATCAGGGAATCGTAGAAATTCCAAAGAGTGCCTTAGGAAAAGAAAACAGTCTATGCCTACAAGGTAATACTTCACAGGAAAATATACCGATCCAAAAAACAGATACAGGAATTATTTTCTATACAGATATCGTCCCCAGTTTGGGATATATTCGATACAAACTCATCGATACTCAACTGCCTCCCGTAGAAGTTCCTTTTTTAGAGGTAGAGATTGATAGATTAGAAAATAAATATCTCAAAGTGATGCTTGATCCAGCCACCGGAGATATTCACCAAATTCTTGATAAGCGAACGAATACAACGCTATTAAATAGCCCTAGTAATCTACAATTTTTTGAAGATGGTGGCCAATATTGGGATGCATGGAATATTGATCCCCTGTATGAAAAAAAGCAGTTATCTGGTCTGGAGCTGCAGTCTTGGTCTATTCAAGAACAAGGTCCCTTGCGAGCCTCTTTGAAGAGCATCCGGAGATTTAGGGGCTCAACTTTTCATCAAGAGATTCTATTAGACGCTTATAGCCCCAATATCACCGTTAAAAACTGGGTAGACTGGCAAGAAGAACATATTCTGGTCAAGGCTTGCTTTCCACTTAGTTTTTCAGCACCTTTTGCTACCTACGAAATTCCGATGGGGGTTATCTGTAGGATTACGGAAGGTGAGGAAGCAAAAGTAAAATTTGAAGTGCCTGCTCAAACTTGGGCTGATTTGAGTGGAGCAGGGCTCGGACTGAGCATTCTTAATGACTGTAAGTATGGTTATGACGCCAAACCTAGCCAACTTAGACTTACTTTATTACGCAGTCCAACCTGGCCCGCCCCAAATTCAGACCGAGGTTTTCATGAATTTACCTATCAGCTTGTGCCCCATCAGGGAGATTGGAAAGAAGCAGATATTATCCAGCAATCTCATTTTTTGAATAATCCCATTCAGGTCTATCCCTCTATCGATGCTGCGGTTAATAGAAGCTTTCTATCCACTGCATCTAATAAAACTATCCTGACTGCTTTCAAAAAAGCCGAAGAGGGGAAAAGCTGGATTATTCGATTGTACGAGTCCTTAGGAAAAGCATTTCAGGAGACTATTTACTTTCCCTATAGACTCAGTGCAGTCCATGAATGTGATCTCATGGAACAGAATTGCCAGTCTCTCCCTCATCATGAAAAACATTTTGCTTGCCACTTCAAACCTTATGAGATCAAAACATTCAGTGTGGTTTTCCAAGCTCGTTAGTTCTCTATTCTTGGGATTAGCCGTTCTTTTACCTTTCCCAGTGCAGGCAGAACCTATAAGGGAACCATTTTGTCCTATTTCTCAAGAAATAGCTGAGCGTTTGACTACTGTTAGGAACCTAGCCCTGCCTGAGCTAAAAGCCAAGCAACTTCCTTTGTCTAAGTTACCGGAACTAATCAACGAAAATCCTGGAAATATTGCTCAATACCGAGCAGCACTCCAGCAGTCCATAGCATCCGTTAACTTAGCCTGTCAGGGCAATAGCATTCCTAAAGAGCGGGGAATGTGGATCCGAGCTTATCCGAATGACGGTAAAAGCTTTGAGATCTTGGGTGTTCTTGATCAGATGCTGGTGTCAGGCGTCACTGATATTTATCTTGAAGCATTTTATGAAGGAAAAACCTTTTTCTCGATTGAGCATGGCCCTTTTTCGACTTGGCTCAATTCTGATCAGGGAAACCTCCTCAAAATCTATACGGAGCTGGCGCATCAGCGGGGCATGCGTGTACATGCTTGGATTCGAGGGACTGACTTTGGACCAGAATACGCTGTCAGATTTCCTGAAAGGCTTATCCGTAATGCATTTGGGCAAATTTCTAACCTAAAGGTTTCAACTAAAGACACCAAGCCTGACTTCATCCCTACCATAAGTATTCCTGATTTTAAGGTTTCAGAGGCTACTCATTGGTTTGTCGACCCTTCCCATCCCCAAGTTCAGCAAGACCTACAAATCATTGTGAGAGGAGCCCTCGATCAAGGAGTTGATGGAATTGCCTTAGATTACATCCGCTATCCTGTTACCCAATGCACTGAAGAGAAAGGGTGTTTACAAAAAGATCCCCGCTTGCTCTGGCTTTTTGCAGAGGATAAAGGATTTGCTCGATTTCTCTCTTTCGCCCAAAAGCAGGGAATCGAACCCAAAGTGGTAGACCAATGGATCAATAAAAGAAACACCTTGGATCTCCAAACTATAGAAAACCTTTCACGTCTTGCTTATCAATATCTGCGGAGCAATATCTTAAATTTGGTCCAGCAGACGGCCTGGAATATGCCCAACACTAAAGTCCTCACGGCAGCGGTTTGGAGTGAGGGGAATCAAGCAAACGATAGTCGCATGCAGCCTTATGACCAATTTCCTCTTTCTAGAGGTCCCAATTTTATGAACTATAGCTATGATCCGGTGTGTAATCCAGCAACTCCAGAACGAAGCTGTATTACCGGAGAATACGATCGAGCGTTGAGTTTCTTTCCTAATGGAAAATTTTGTACGATCCTGGCTCCCGATCCTCCTTATCGAGTGGGACAATCCGGCGGAGACCATCATCTGGCCTTAAGTGAACAAGTCAAAGCCTTGAAAGAACATTCCCAACAAAAAGCGCAAAAAATTGATTGTTTGAATTATTTTGCTTTTGGTTGGATCTATCCAGAAAATGACCAGCGCCGAAAGGTAGAAAAATAAAAAAAACACCTAATTCGGATTTTTTCCGATTAGGTGTTAGCGCATTAACTTTCTTGGAAAATTTTCTATTAGAACTGGCTCATGGCCTGTGCCTCAGTTTTGCAAATGGTGAACTTAGAATACATATCCGCTAAGATTAAAGATTCCTCTACTGCAGGGCAAAGACCAAAAAGGGTCAAGATTCTGCCAAAGGAACGACTCATCCGCAATCCAGTATTCAGGATGCTAATTCCATCACTATCTATAGAAGTTACACCCGTGAAGTCAATAATCAGATTTATTTTTTTGCGGGCAATACCGCCTAATATCTTCTCTTCAATAGAACGTCTACTCTTATGTGTAATCGCGCCCTTTAGCCTAATAACATCTCTAGAAGAGCTATAGGTATAATTACCTTTTTTCAAAAAGTTAACTTGTTTGAATTGAAGAACTTCTGATTTAGGTTTTTCAAAGGACACCACCACGGCGTTCCTCCTCGTGTTTGACTTTTAGCTTATAACCTAACTATAAATTTGGATGCAAGATGTTACATCAGTACGTATACGGGAAATAGCTCTTGGTCCCCTCAGTGATTTTCACGGACCAAAGCGTGGTAGATCGGCATTGGTCTTGAGTATCACTGCATGTTAACGTGGATAGGCTGTTTTCCCACCCTGACTTAGGTTCAGCGTTTATCTTATGCTGCGTGCTGGAATCGTCGGTTTACCCAATGTAGGTAAATCCACCCTATTTAATGCCATTGCGGACAATGCGAAAGCCGAGGCGGCTAATTTTCCTTTTTGTACCATTGAACCAAATACGGGCTTGGTATCCGTCCCGGATGAGCGGATGGACAAGCTCCAGAAGATTGTGAATACTAAGGTAGTCATCCCTACCCGCATTGAATTTGTAGATATTGCAGGATTGGTGCGGGGAGCTTCCCAAGGGGAAGGCCTGGGGAATCAATTTCTTTCCCATATTCGGCAAGTGGATGCCATTGTTCATGTGGTGCGCTGCTTTGAAGACCCGAACATTACCCATGTGGAGGGTTCTATTGACCCAGAGCGGGACATTAGCACGATTAATCTGGAACTGGCCCTATCCGACCTTACCCAAATAGAAAAGCGCCAGCAGAAGATTGCTAAGCAAGCCCGGACCGATAAAGCTTATCAAGAGGAGCTGAAAGTCTTAGAACGGCTAACCGAAGCGCTAGACCAAGGTACTCCCGTACGTCTGGTCCCGCTGACGGCAGAAGAGCAAGCCATTCTTGATAATAGCAATCTAGGGCTGCTCACGGGTAAGCCTGTGATTTACGCTACCAATGTCAGTGAGACGGACTTAGCGAAGGGCAATGCTTTTGTGGAGAAAGTGAAGGCCATCGCTCAACAGGAGCATGCAGGCGTGGTCGTGATGTCAGCTCAGGTTGAATCAGAATTGGTTGAACTGCTTCCAGAAGATAGAACAGATTTTCTGGCTTCCCTTGGTGTCCAAGAAGGAGGGCTCCAATCCCTGATCAGAGAAACCTATAGCCTCTTGGAACTGATCACCTACTTCACTGCAGGGGAAAAAGAAGTGCGGGCTTGGACCATTCGCAGAGGTACGCTAGCCCCTCAAGCCGCAGGCGTAATTCACTCAGACTTTGAAAAGGGATTTATTCGCTCTGAAACCATTGCCTATGAGGACTTGGTAGCAGCGGGCTCCTACGCAGCAGCGCGGGAAAAAGGAACCTATCGCTCTGAAGGCAAAGAATACCTCGTGAAAGACGGAGATGTACTGCACTTCCGCTTCAATGTGTAAACTCCTTGACTTTAGATCAGTTTGGGGAGGACTTACTCCGTTTTTAAGTCAAATATGTTGCAAAAAATTAAGCTATTTGACGGAGCAAGGCGTCGACCTGGTTCACTCGGTATAATTAGGCGTGATTTATATTCCTTAAAGCACGAGGGGCACAATGTTAATAGGTAATCTGCACGTGTTTGTTGCCGCGCTCATTGGCAATTTTGAAGTGGCCGTCGCGTTCGTAGTTGCTTTAATCGCTGGGGTCTTTGCGCTGATGCTAAGTACTACCTTAGCCAAGTAGCTAGGCCAAACCTCGACTCTACGGAGGATCTGAGCAGTGTCGGATGTTTTGCTCTATGTCGATAGTCCCTATTCGGTGCTGAACATTGAGGAATTTTTGGACTGGGTGGAATGTCAAACCCAGGAGTCCTTACGTGCCTTTAATGAGCTTTTGCCTTTGGTAGTCCTCCAGCTAGAAGTACGCGCTAACTTGCTGCCCAGAGGACTTGGCCGCAGGATGAAACCTATACTTTGTCAACTTAAATCTCTCTGCGAATGAACCGCATTCCTACTACTCCCGCCATCACCAAACCTTTTCAGGTCCTAAGATCTTTCTCTTGGGAAGCCTGGCGACAGGTCTACCTTCAAGTAGGGTTAGTAGTGCTGCTTGTAGGATTATGCACCTGGGCGTTTTATAGCCTTTGGCATTTGCTCCAACTCAGCAGTCTCCAATCACAGCGTTCACAGGCCCTAACCCAAGAGTTGGTGGTGGCCAAAAGAACCTATGCGAAGGCACGGGAACGCTTTACTTATGCGTTTGACCCTCGACAAATTGAGCCGATGCTCAAGAAATCCTATGGGTGGACAGACCCTGAAGATATCCAGATTCGCTTTGTAGGTTCTGATCAATTAGCAGAAATAGCGCAGCTTAAGAAGCGCACTATTTCTGTTCGTTAAATAAGTCCCCATGATTGCTTTTGTCCAGGGGATGTTGGTCTCAGCCTCCACCCGCGAAAGTCAGCAATGGGTTGTCATCGATGTGCAAGGAGTGGGCTATCAAGTCTGGACCCATAGTCGGGCCTTGGCTCAACTTCCTAACCTGGGCAGCCTGCTTAAAATGCATACAGTTCTGGTTCCTCGCGAAGACAGCATGACGCTATATGGTTTTCTGGAAGAGCAGGAACGAGAACTATTCACCTTACTGACCTCCGTCTCAGGGGTAGGTCCCCGGCTTGCCCTCGCGCTCCTAGATACCCTCGGAGCGATGGAATTGGTCCAGGCAGTGATCCGTGAGAATTTTCGAGCCCTAGCATTGACTCCAGGGGTGGGCAGCAAAACGGCACAGCGGATTACCTTAGAACTGAAGAGCAAAATGGAAAAGTTCCACCAAGAAGCGGGGCTAGGAGTAGCCTCAGGGGTTTCTGTTCAGCCCCAAATCTATGAGGAGGCCCAAATGGCACTTTTGGCTCTTGGTTTTTCGCCCAAGGAAGTAGCGCAAGCTTTGCAACAGGTCAGTGGTCAAAATCCCGGTTCTGCGGCAGAAGAGTGGATTCGCTCAGCGATTGCCTGGTTGTCCAGTCGGTAGGGTAGGCTTGTTAGGGCCTTCTAGAGAGCATTGTGGGACAAGATAATCGAGGACATTTTTTGACGGAGCAACGCAATCCTCTGAGTATGGACCTGGACAACCTATCCGCTTTGGAACTAGTCCAGCTCATGAACCAGCAGGATTCAGCAGTGGTGCGAGCGGTCCAAGACGCCCAGGAATCCATTGCCCAAGGCATACTCCTCATCGCGGAAGCGCTTGCTCAAGGAGGACGCCTGTTTTATGTAGGAGCGGGCACCAGTGGTCGCCTAGGGGTTCTTGATGCTTCGGAGTGTCCTCCAACCTTTAGAACAGACCCAACCATGGTGCAGGGATTGATTGCTGGAGGTTCAGAAGCCTTAGTGCGCAGCATAGAAGGAGCAGAAGATAGCCCTAGGGTAGGAGCGGCAGACCTTACAGAACGGGGAATTGGTCCTAGGGATGTGGTGGTCGGCATCGCCGCAGGAGGAACCACGCCCTATATTCATGGAGCTTTGGCTGAAGCCCGCACACAAGGAGCAAAGACTATCTTTTTCTGTTGTGTGTCTAAGGAGCAAATGCCCGATGATTATGACCTTTCAATCCGAGTCTTGGTTGGGCCTGAGGTTTTAACAGGGTCGACTCGACTGAAAGCAGGCACGGCCACCAAGATGGTACTCAACATGCTCTCCACCGGAGCCATGGTCCGCCTGGGTAAGGTCTATCAAAATCTGATGGTGGATGTATCGGTTACCAACCGTAAACTCGAAGCTCGTGCTTTACGCATTCTCGGTGAATTGGCTAAGGTTTCCCCGGCTGAAGCACAGGACTTACTCAAGAAAGCGGATAACAAAGTAAAACTAGCCCTAGTCATGCACCTTAGGCAATTAGATAAAGAACAGGCCGAAGCCATTTTGGAAGAACATCAAGGCCATCTCAGCAAAATTTTGCGGTCCTAATATGACAGAAATTTCTCTAGAGCAAAAATGTCGCATCGATCTAAGCCCCCGCCGTCCTGCAAAAATGAGTGATGAACGCTGGTTTGGCGAAGAATTAGATCTGCGAATTTTAAAGTTAGAAGATGAAATAGGACGTTTAAAACAAGACTCTGTAGATTGGGATTTTGATGAACAGAAGAATAGCCTCTTTCGAATCTTGACCAAGGAAGAAGCCCAGCAATTAGCAACAGGGCTAACCAAATTTCCCGTTGATATTAGCATCGAAGAACTGAACCCATCGAGCCTGGATTAACCCACCTGCTTTTACCCAGCAGGTGGTGTCTTTATTTTATTGACATATTCCGAATCAGTACTTTGAACTTTGCTCGCAGGTATTTCCGCCGCTTCGATCCATAGATCAGACTTTTTTGGAGTCTCCCATTTCTTGCGCCAGGCCATGTAGTACAAAATAGGGACTGCTGATCGAGATAGCAGTAAGGAAGCTACTTCTCCAGCCATCAGTGAAATAGCTAAACCTTGGAAAATGGGGTCTGTCAGAATAATCGCTGAGCCCGCAATCACGGCTGCCGCTGTCAAGAGCATGGGACGGAAGCGTACGGCACCGGCATCAATGACTGCTTCTTTGAGGGGCATTCCTTCTTTCAGGCGCAGTTCAATAAAATCAACCAGAATAATCGAATTGCGGACTACAATTCCTGCTCCCGCGATGAATCCAATCATGGAAGTGGCGGTAAAGAAGGCCCCCAGCAACGCGTGGGCGGGCATAATTCCCACCAAGGAAAAAGGAATAGCGGCCATGATCACGAGGGGTGTGATAAATGATTGGAACCAACCCACGATAAGGGCGTAGATAAGAACCAAAACTACCGCAAAAGCAATGCCTAAATCTCGGAAGACCTCATAGGTTACCTGCCACTCTCCATCCCATTTGATGGCATAGTTTTCTGTGCTGAGGGGTTGGTCTGTAAAGTACGAAGTGATCGGATAGCCTGCTTGTTTAGAAAGATTGGAAATCTTGGGTCCCAAGTCAAGAATGGAATACAGCGGGCTATCTACTTTCCCGGCAACATCGCCAATGACATAAACCACAGGCTGTAAATTCTTGTGGTAAATACTGTGGTCTGCCGTAGTTTTTTCGATGTGCACAAGCGCACTGAGAGGTACTAAATTGCCGTTGCTTCCTGCTAGTTTCAAGGCTTGCAAATCTTCTAAACGGGTCCGATTGGCCTGGGTGAACCGGAGATTCAGAGCTATGTCTTCGCGGGCATTTTCATCATGGAGAAGGCCTGTAGTGCGACCAGAAAGCGCAGCCTGCAAAGCCTCTGATATTTGGGCAGGACTGATGCCATTAAGCATCGCTTTTTGACGGTCAATTACAAAGCGATACTCTGTTTGGGGGTCCTCCATATACCAGTCCACATCCACAACACCGGGGGATTGGCGATACAACTGGCGGATTTGACGGGCTAAGTCGATTTGTCCTGGATACTCGGGGCCATAGACTTCTGTCACCAGGGTTTGCAGCACAGGGGGACCGGGAGGAATTTCTGCCACTTGAATCGTGGCTCCATAACGATCGGCAATTTTCTGAATCTCGGGGCGGATCGCTTTAGCAATGGCGTGACTTTGACGGTCCCGTTCATCTTTCGAGAGAAAATTCACTTGAATATCGGCTACCTGAGGACCCGACCTCAAGAAGTAATGGCGGACTAGGCCATTGAAGTTGTAGGGAGAGGCGGTACCGATATAGCTCTGGTAATCGGTTACTTCTGGGACGGTGGCTAGATATTGCCCCATCGCTTTTGTCACCCGTGCCGTTTGCTCCAGCGTGGTTCCTTCAGGCATGTCGATCAGTACTTGCAGTTCACTCTTGTTGTCGAAAGGCAACATCTTCAAGGTCACCAGTTTCAAACCAGCGAGACCAACGGCTGCCACGAGTAAGAGCAGGGTTCCCGCTAAGAACAGATTGCGCCATCGAGCATGTTCGATCAGCGGAGTCATGAAACGACGGTATAAGCGGCTTAGGAAATCTTCTTGGCCATGAGCAGTGCTGTGATCCACAGAATATCCCTTGAGAATACGAACCGCAGCCCAGGGAACAATCATGAAAGCAACCAAGGCCGAGAAAATCATGGCAGCCGATGCGCCCAGGGGGATCGGACGCATATAAGGTCCCATCAATCCACCCACGAAAGCCATCGGCAGGATAGCGGCGATCACCGCGAGGGTTGCCAGAATCGTGGGGTTTCCAACTTCATCTACCGCTTCCAGCACCACTTGATGCATGGACCGATTTTTGTTCTCTGTCAAGTGCAGATGACGGACTATATTTTCGACCACCACAATCGCGTCATCCACCAAAATCCCAATCGAGAAAATTAGGGCAAAGAACGTTACTCGATTTAAGGTAAATCCATAGAATACAAAACTGGCTAAGGTCAACGACAAGGTCACCGGAATCGCAACCGCCACCACGGCTGATTCTCTTTTACCCAGAGCAAACCAAATCAAGGCAGTGACAGAAGCAACAGCAATTAGCATGTGGACTAAGAGTTCGTTAGAACGCTCGGCAGCGGTTTCTCCGTAGTTCCGGGTGACGCTCAGATGTACATCTCTAGGCAGGTAGCGCTCCTTGATTTGGTCCATTTTGTCTAGTACTTTATGGGCCACTTCAATCGCATTCGCTCCCTGTCGCTTAGCGATAGCAATGGTGACCGCATCTGTTTCAGCCTTAGCTTGAGCCTTATGCTCAGGAGTTCCACGACCATAGAATACGTAACTAGAAGGCTCTTCAGAACCATCCCGAATGTTGGCAACATCCCCTAGAGACACAGGACGATTACGGGAGACAGCAACCACTAAGGTCTTCAAATCTTCAGGGGAACGCAGAAAGCTTTGGGTTCTCACGAGAAAAGATTGATTCTTTTGATTAAAAGAACCACTTTTTAATTCCACATTTTGGCCTTCTATGGTCTGAGCAATCTGGAGGGGAGAAAGCCCAAAAGCATTGAGCCGAATCGGGTCAAGTTCAATTTGGATTTGCCGTTTCTGGCCACCGATGATTGTGGTTTCAGAAACATCCTTCACTTGTTTAATTTGTTCATCCAGTTGAGCAGCAATCTGGCGCAATTCAGAGCCATTGGCTCGTTCACTCCAAAGGGTTAGTGCCAGCATAGGCACATCATCCACGGACCGGGATTTAATCAGGGGTTGGGAAGCTCCCGGAGGAATTTTATCGAAGTTAGCGTAGAGCTTGTTATAGAGTCTGACGATGGCATCTTCTACTTTCTGCCCTACATAAAACCGAACAATCACTAAAGCAGAACCAGGACGAGAGGTTGAGTACACATATTCAACACCCGGCAGCTCTTTAATCAGTTTTTCCATCGGATACGTCACCCGTTGTTCCACTTCTTTCGCAGAAGCTCCGGGCATATTTACTAGGACATCAGCCATCGGCACGCTGATTTGAGGTTCTTCTTCTCGGGGCAAAATGACCGTTGCTCCTATCCCCAAGAGCAAGGACACCAGAATAAGTAAAGGTGTTAGCTTCGAGTCAATAAAATACCTAGCAATAGTACCTGCTATCCCAAACTTTTTTTCTGGATGAGGATGCATAGATTTAGTCTCTAAAAGTTATAGATTGCCCGTCACTAAGCTGCTGAAGATGACTGGTAATGATGCGATCACCATCCGTCAAACCAGAAGCAATTTCTATCTGGTTGTCCCGGATACTCCCTGTTTTGACCCAACGTAATGCTGCCTGGTTATTGGCATCAACGACATAGACTCCCTCTAGTTGCCCTCGTCTGACCAGGGTATCGGCTGGAATCATGATCACTTCTTGGGTGCCACGGGGAAGTTCTATCCGTCCGAACATCCCAGAAATCAGAGGACCAGAATTTTTAAGCGGGACTTTGACGATAAAACTCCGAGAATTTGGGTCAGCCGTGGGGACAATCTGCTTCACCTTTGCGGTCTGTGTATCTTCTAAAGCATCGATTTTGACGACAACCGCTTGGTCAATGCGGATAAAGCGCAGATCTGCCTCGGGCACAGCAATTTCTAAGCGCAAACGGTCTGTATTTTCCAGCTTCAGGAGAGGGGAGCCAGGTGTTGTCATTTCTCCTTCGTAGGCTAGTTTCTGAGTGACAACCCCGTCGAAGGGTGCTCGAATGACCCCGTAGCTAATGTTTGCAGAAGCTGCCCCTACCCCTGCTTTTGCCTGAGCAATGGTCGCCTGGGATTGAGCAATCGCGGCTTCTCCTTGGCGGATGGCCGATTCGACTTGGGCTACTTTCGCCTGAGCGACATCCAAAGCCGTGTTTGCTTGGTCTAGTTGCGATTGAGAAATGGCTCCCTCATTACGTAATTGGGCAGTCCGGGACTGGTTAATTTTGGCCAGATTCAAGGAAGCCCTGGCCTCCACCTGTTGAGACTTTAACTGGTTCAAATTAGCTTTTGTTTGGGCAAGCCCCGCCTGGGATTGGCCAACGCCAGCCTGAGCTTGTGCATTTTGGGCAGCTATATCGGCGACATCGATTTGGGCAACCATCTGTCCTTTTTTGACCCGATCCCCTTCTTCTAAAGCCAGGGCTTTGATCCGTCCGCTGACGCGGGTGGATAGAACGGCACTGTCAACGGGCTGAATCGTTCCTGATAACTCCAGCCTGTCCGGAACTTTTTTGAGTCGCACCGTCAAAGTATCCACCGTCAAAGGGATAACCGTTGTTTTTAGCGTCGTTTTGTTATCCGTAGGGCTTTGCCTAAACTGTTGTGCTGTCCAGATACCCCCGGCCAGTACCAAAGCAATTCCTACCACAGACCACCAAACTTTATGGGGTGGTAAGCGTAACCGAAATCTCTCTCTAGATGGTGATTCTGAAGTTACTTCAGACATAGCGCTCCTCGCTTGGCAATGAAAAGGCTTAGCTTCACGGCTTTACTTCCTGAAGTTCAGTCTTCTCCTCAGGTAATGCTTCTGTCATTTCCATTCCCAGCATTTTCAGGCTGAGTTCTTCATAGAACGGCAAGGCAACTCCTGCCCTCATCTTTTGCAAGAAGTAGTGCTCAAAAGCCATTTTGACCCAATGCACCCAGCGACCTTTCGCCGCATAGGATTTATTTCTGGGCGGAATCACAGGGTCTGCCAGAAAAGCAATGCCCTGGTCTCCCATATCCGCGAAGCAAATCGCAGACAAGGTCGGCGTCGCTTTCTTGCCTTTAAGGACTCCCAAATCCACGGCAATATTGTGGGCAACGGCAAGGGCCATGGATTCATTCATTTGTCCGGTTTTAGGTGTTCCTATGGGAATGGGCGTTTCTTCCACAGGTGCTAGGGCTGTGATCACACCGACAGGGTGAATATTCGGATATTGAGGATGTTGCCAGACTTTGTCTACGGGCACGAAACCTTTGGCATTTCCCATGTCGGGAGAATGGCGAACCACCTCAGGACCAAGAAAGGAAGGCATGACCATCGCGTATTTATAGGGTAGGGTCTGTCCCCCGACCATCTTTATTGCTGTGGGCGTGACTTCTTGAATCGCGGCATTGGCCAGCCACTTAATCCCCCGTTCGCTGAAGGCATCTTCCATCAGCCTGCGGGAATTGGCCATGCCGCCAATGCCCATATGACCGATGTAGGGCTCTGGAGTGACGAACGTGATATCAACTTTCTTACGGAGTTTCTGCTTCTTAAGTTCATGGTCTACCAAGAAGACAAACTCATAGGCAGGACCGAAACAACTGGCTCCCGGTGCAGCTCCGACAATGAGAGGACCGGGATCTTGTAAAAAGGCCTCCCAGGCTTTAGCAGACTCCAGGGCATGGGGACCGGTACAAATGGAATGGGTGTAGCCCTCTTCTGGGCCCAATCCTGGCACCGCTGCAAAATTGAGGGCTGGCCCGGTGGCAATCACTAAGTGGTCATAAGGTAGAACCTGACTATCTTTAGTGACGACTGTTTGGTTTACCGGAGCAATATACGAGGCTGCCTGAGAAATAAAGGAAATCCCCTGTTTCTCCAGCACGGGGGCCAAGTCAAACTGGATTTTATCCAGAGGAGATAGGCCTAAGGCAACCCAGGGCAACGAAGGGGTGAAGATGAATTTGGGGGCCTTAGAAACTACGGTGATTTTGTGGTCTTTGCCCAGCAGTTTGTGCAATTCATAGGCGGCAGGTAGCCCTCCTAACCCGGCACCAATGACAACGATATTGGCCATATTGCATATTCCTAAATAAGGAAAGGGGAAACATATAGCGGTCCCCGAATGAATGAAGTAGATCAGAAGCCTTACTGTGCAGGCGTTACAGATGCCGTGCTGTACCTCACTCTAGTGAAAACCGCTATAAACACAAATGAACTCACTGACCTGATGCAGTCTCAGGAACCCTTAAAGCTTTGAGCAAAGCCATGAGAGGGCACCAATTCGTAAATGCTGACTGCAGCAAATTCAGCCCGACAAAGGC
>CASBPW010000023.1 GCA_949127685.1 Candidatus Sivonenia alaskensis PMM_0068
TGGAGCCGTTGTCCAATTGAATTTGTTTCCCCGATTGGCAGGCGTTTAATACACACACCGGGATTCCTGATAGCTTTAGCCGATCTGACATCTCCTGAGCTGAAACCGGGACAGCCTGTCCTGATTCTTCTCCTTCAAAAAATAAAAATGCTTTTGCCCCCTCATAGGAAGGTATATTCGCTAGCCCATAGCCTCGTTGAAAGGTGTAGTTACCCGCCTGGGGATGGGCATATTGCTGAAATTGCTCATATCTCATGAGTCCCCCATGCAGGTCAAAATGCACAATGTGATAAAAGCCCTGCTTCCCTTCTAGATGTTTGGCAAACGCCTCATAGGTACCCGGACGCACCATTTCCACATTCACCCGCAAATGCGCGTTGGCGATCGCTTCCACCAGTAGTCTGGAAATCGTTCGATAGCCCACATCTCGCTCTTCACGCGGTCGTGCTGTTACCACCAGCAAATTCAGAATGGGTGACTCTTGCACCTGCACTCGCGATAAATCCCCAGTCAACCGTCGCCGTGACATCTTACAGTTCACCGCCAATGGATTAGGTTGCTCCGGCTCCCACAAAGACTCCCAATGCAGCGACTGAAACTCTGGGTCCCCAATAATCTCAATCTTTAACTGGCTCAGTTGGGCACTGACCGCTTCATACGCACTGTACGCTTTGCGATCTCCAAAAACCTGCTCAAACAGCTTCTCCCCATACTCCCGGACACTCTTCTTTGCTGTTTCTGCACGCACTGTATCCGTAACTGGAAACGTGATCCAAGTCTCGAAGTACCACTCTAGGGACTTCTCCTGTCGGGGATTCTCCCTAAATGGATCGCTAACACGAATGGGAAATGCCGTACTTTTAATAACCAGCTCAGCATCAAATCCAGTAAGTGTTTTAGCTTTTTGGGTGACCGTAATTAATGACATATTCGGAAACTATAATACATAAGTACTTAAATACTTGCACATCTGACTCAATGCAGCTATTACATCTATCCCCAGCTCTATCAAGCTCAATATGACCCCGCCCAGGGGTCTTTGGCGTTGATAAACCCTCTCTCTGGCAAGTCTTTCTTAAACGCATCTGCCAGGAAATCTGCGGCAATGACGATAGCCTTCTTCACGACTGCTTCTAGCTTTTCGCCTCTAGAAAAATTTTGAGCTTATGGAGAAACAAGGTTTGAGCCAAAGCTAACGGGACTAAGGTGATGCCGTAAACTTGCTGCTGAAACCAACCATCATCCCAGCGCCAAAGACTCGTCCCATCGATAGCGCCCCAGAACACAAATTCCATCGTGTCCTCAGAAAGATGAACTACCCGATGATTAATTTCTATAGGGCCCGTAAAAGAAGAAAAAACAGTCCCTTCTTCCAATCTCTCGATCTCCGAGGGGAACCGTTGGGGAGAAGCCCATTGACGGACCTTATCCAGATCAGTGAGCGCCGCTTTGATCTGGTCTTTTTGGGCCGGGACCCTGAGGCGTAGGGCATGGGTTTGAAACGTTCCGAGCATTACAGCAACTCAAAAAATTGGGGATCAAGGGTATAGCCAAGAGTCTGCGCCAAATTGCGCAGTTCTGAACGATTCTCTATACCTCTATGGTGCAACCAAAGCCCCACCGTGAATACCTTATTCATCACAAAAAGTTCTAAGGCTTCTGGGTTGAAGACCAATCCTTCCTTGGTGAACTGGTGCGGCACTAGCATCGCAGCGTAACGAGTCAACTCTCCTGCTCGCCAGTCCAGAAAATAGGGCAACCAAGGATAGTGCGCATCTAAACGAATAAACCAAAGTCGCACTTCTGGAATTTCCGGCCATTCGCGGGGGTCTTCCGGGGCTTTGGGGTATTCAATGTCAAAGCGGACAGTTCTTACCCCTTTGAGTGGTTCTAAGGCCAGGGATTCGATTATTTGAGCAGCGGAGGTGAGGTCCAAATGCTCAATCTTTTTTTGGTCGACGACAATCTGTTGGAGCATCAAACATACACAGAGCTATATCCAGAGTAGTTCAAGAAGGATTTAAGGGGGGGTCCCCATCGCATGCAAAACCGTTCGAGAAAAACCCTAGGAATAGCGACAAACAGCTAGGATTGCATCTGTCCCTAATACACCCCGATGACAGACTCTAAGCGGGATAAATTCAAAGATCTGCGCTTTCAACTCCGCTTTAGCTTTGCGGTGATCTTCGGAGTCATGGCCCTTGGGACAACGGGCTATATGGTCATTGAAGGCTGGGATTTCCTTGACAGCCTATTCATGACGGTTATCACCTTGGCTTCCGTAGGCTATGGCGAAACCAGACCCCTCAATACGCCAGGCCGGATTTTTACGATTGTTTTGATTTTGATGGGTGTAGCAGCCTTGGGGAATTTAGTAAATCAATTGGCTAGAGGGTTTGCAGAAGGGTATTTTCAAGAGGGGCTTCAGAGGCGACGTAGATTTCAAATGCTTTCCAAAATAGAAAACCATTTCATTGTCTGTGGCTATGGGCGGATTGGTCAGCAAGTCTGCCAAGATTTCGTGGCGGAGGGGGCGGCTTTTGTGATCTTGGAAAAGGATCTGGACCTGGTGCGTAAAGCAGAACAGGATGGCTTTTTAGCCCTTCCAGGAGATGCCAGTTCTGATGAAATGTTGCTGGAAGCAGGGGTAGTGCGTGCTCGGTGCGTACTCACGGCTCTCCCCTCGGATGCCGAAAATCTCTTTGTGGTTCTGTCCGCAAAAATCTTAAATCCCAAAATCTTAACGATTGCACGGGCGAGTTCGGACGAAGGAGCGCTAAAGCTGGCACGAGTCGGTGCGGACAAAGTGGTGTCGCCCTATGTCACCGGAGCAAAACGCATGGCCGCTCTAGCCTTACGCCCACAAATCATAGACCTGATGGAAATAGTATCGATTGGCGGGAGCCAAGCCTATATTGAAGAACTCCTGCTACCGAAAGTAACGCAAGAATCCACCTGTCCTTACCTCTATAAGTCCCTCAAAGATGCAGAACTAAGAAGTAAGTCCGGTGCGCTCGTGCTCGCCATCCGAAGAGACTCTGGAGCATTTGTAAGTAATCCAACGGCAGATACTCGTCTAGAGCCAGGAGACCTCCTGATCTGCATGGGGACGGGAGAGCAGCTACGCAAGCTGGCTCAGATAATCTTGCCGACAACCTCGATTTGAGGCCGATCTGACTTTTCCCACTCAGTCCTAGAACCTTTATTCAATTCACTCGTGACGGTGACTTCTCCACCCATCATTTGGCAGAAA
>CASBPW010000024.1 GCA_949127685.1 Candidatus Sivonenia alaskensis PMM_0068
CAAGTTGAAAAACAGGGTGCTACAAATCGCTTATGGAAGGCTATCTATCTCTATTATTAGAGAAGATCCCAATATTGACTATTTTGAGCTCTCAGGAACTGTCTCATCCATAGCAGATGTATCAAGAGCTTTCTGAGGAGCCGCTACTTCCTTCTGCGAGGTGGCTTCTGTATTCATCTCCCGCTGAATTTCATTTTTGAACTCTTGTGCCGCAACCTTAAAGCTACGAGTGGCTTGACCTAATGTCTTGCCCAGCTCTGGTAATTTTTGAGGCCCAAAGACCAAAAAGGCCACACCGACAATCACCAACATTTCCAGAGGGCCAACCCCAAAGATTTCCATGATTCATACCTAAAGGGATATGTCTACTGTATAGCAAGATACAGGATGCGTTCCAACGTTCAGAAATTTTTATATCTGACGTTGCTTAGCGGGGAAAAGACAACTTAAAAACCATCTCCCCAAGAGAAATAATAGGGTAGCACTCACTACCAATGTGATAAGTACCCTGGCAATATCTGTACTCATAGAAGTTATGGGTTACTAACTTATACAATCTAGAGCCCATGGTTACCGAACCTATAGGATTTGTATGTCATTTAGATGTTGGATATTAGCGATAGGCTAGGGGCAAGGTGAAATGAAAAGTCGTTCCCTGGCCTAGCGTGCTTTCTACCCAAACATTTCCACCTTGGATTTCAACCAGTTTTTTGACAATGGTTAGGCCGATGCCGGTACCACCGGTCGCTGGATTTCGGGAAGGGTCAGCTCGCCAAAATCGCTCGAAGACATGCTTAAGGTTTTCTGGAGTAATGCCAGTGCCTGTATCTTTCACATAGAGCTCCACGAAATTTCCCTTTTGTGTGGCTCCGATTTGGATAGTTCCTTGTTCGGTATGTCTTATGGCATTACTCAAAAGATTGATCAAAATTTGCTCTACCCGTCCAGGATCAGCCAACACAGGGGGGAGTTGACCTAACTCCAGTTGCAGGATAGGTCCATCTTCTTGGATCTGAGGGTTGAATTTTTCTATCACTTCCCTACAGAGAGGTTTCAGGTCTAGGGTCTTGACCTCTAGTGGAAGATAACCTGCCTCTGCGCGAGAGAGCTCTTGCAGGTCTCGCACTAATTTTCTCAGCCTTTGAATTTCTCGGTTTAATCGGTTATAAACTTCTGGATTGCCTATCACAGAACCATCTGCCAAACCTTCCAGATAAACCCCTAGCACGGTTAAAGGGGTGCGCAGTTCGTGAGCAAGGTCCGCGACCAATTCCTGCCGACGCTGCTCAACCCCTTGCAGGCTATCAGCCAAAATATTAAAGCTACGCACAAGTCCATCTAATTCTGGGATACCCACAGG
Organism: Candidatus Sivonenia alaskensis PMM_0068; assembly: GCA_949127685.1. Lineage (GTDB taxonomy): Bacteria > Cyanobacteriota > Cyanobacteriia > Gloeobacterales > PMM-0068 > Sivonenia > Sivonenia alaskensis. The sequence continues at coordinate 1,361 of CASBPW010000024.1, forward strand.
GGCAATGCGATGTTGAAAATTCCCTGTAGCAAACTCTGCAGTGCCTGTTTGGATCGCCTTGAGAGGTCCTACAATGCGGCGCGCCACAAACAAGCTTAAGCCTAGCGCCAAAGGAAGGCTCAAGGCCAGCGCCCACAGAGTTCCTATCGTCCAAGCATACTCAAAACCTCTCTGCAACTCAGCTTCAACGATTTGAACTTCTGGTCGGCTCACATGGAGCGACTTCAGATGTTCTGCAAAATATAGAGGAGCAATTACCCAACCAACTGTAAAAACAGCGATTAGAGAAATCAGTACAATGCCCATAAGGGCAATGAAGAGGCGTCCTTTGAGATCAAGTCTCTCCATTGGTTTTAGCATCCACAAATTTGTATCCTACGCCGACCACTGTCACTAAGTACTGGGGCTGGGCTGGGTTATCTTCTATTTTTTTGCGTAGTCGGGCAATGTGATTATCTACAACACGTTCGTCGCCATAGAAGTCATCTCCCCAAAGACGGGCAATCAATTGCTCACGGGTCCACACCCGATTCAACTGCGGCAAAAAAGTGGAAAGGAGACTAAATTCCAGCGTCGTCAGACTCAGCTCCTGGTTATTTTGTTGGGCCGTGTGGCTATCCAGGTCCACCGTGAAGTGCTCGGATCTGAGGATATTGGCCGGGGATGCACTGCCCTGACGTTGAGAACGACGGGCTACCGCTCGAATCCTAGCGATCAATTCCATGGGACTAAAGGGTTTAACAATGTAGTCATCTGCTCCCGTAGAAAGACCAATCACTTTATCGATCTCCTGATCACGGGCCGTAAGCATCAAAATATAGGGCGCATTCCCTTGAGGAGTGGCCCGAATCCGGTTGCAAACTTCAATTCCATCCAGTCCTGGTAGCATCCAATCAAGCAGAATTACATCGGGACCTTGTTGTTCAAAAGCCGCAAGTGCACTTAATCCGTTATACGCAAATTGCACATTAAAACCCTGTGGCTCTAATACGACCTTGAGCGCTTCACAAATTTCCTTATCATCTTCAACGACGAGTACATTCATACGATACCCAGTCAATTACTTTAAATTTTAGCCTTCAGATTACTAATTTGCGCTCTGGCAATTTGCAAAGGTGTTTTTCCCATCAGCGCAAAAGCTAAAGCATTGATTTCTGGAATACCCAGATTCTGGTAGGCCAAATATTTACTTTCCCACCAATGCGGATGAAATTTTGCCTTAAATTTGTATAGAGAGGAGAAGGGATAAAACTGTTCACCATATTGATATAGCCATTGAAGTAGTTTAGTTAGATATACATTCTGAGAACCATCACTATTATGCTCACTAATAAAAGGAACCATACCCATCGTTACTATTTCGATTCCCATTTCTTGAAGCAATCGGAAAGAGGTAGTGAGCAGCAAATCCATAGTCCCTGTAGGAGCATGATCACATCGACGCATTAAGTCTAAATAGACTCCTTTGCGCATATAGATCGGCGCATAGGTTACAAAGGCAACTACCTCACCTTCTCGCTCTGCTAAAAAGTACACACGGTCCCCAGGATTTTCTAAAGAGAGGCTGCCCAAAGTGAATTTCAGGCGCTCCATACCACGACGGTGCAACCATCTCTGGTCTATGTCTTTGAGTTGCTCCGCTACAGCCTCAGCCCCAGGACCCAAGGGACGAAATTGACGGATTTGAACCCCTTTGTGCATAGCCGTCTTCGCAGAGGAGCGCACATTTGCCATCCGATTCCCTTTGAGAGAGAATTGCCTCAAATCAAAAAAAGGCTCTTCCCCTGTTTTCAAGAAGTGAAATCCTTTTTTTTTCAGTTGTGTTAAGGCTGATGCACTCACCTCAAAAAATATGGGATATTCCTGATGATTTTGACAATGGGAAAGGTACTCGTCTAAGACTTCACTCATGAGTTCCGGTTTGCAAACGGGTTCTCCTGCAACTACGGAAACCTTATGATAACGAACATACGATATACAAGCATCGTGCGTAGGACTAAAGTAATGTTCTTTATCTTTTTCTAGAGCAAGATAACTAGTCGTATTGAAGCCATAGCTCTTTAAAAGATTCGCTACGTCAGTACAAGGTTTAGTAGTTATGCGATGAGTGTGATCTAGGGTTTTCGATATAGGCAAAACATTACCGACCATAGGACGCTCTCATAATTTATTTTTTAGATCCGTTCTCGAGACTAGAAGAAGCTTGTACCGAGAGCATGGCAAAGGTTTATCGAAAATGACTCAACCTATTCAAGGGCGTAGAGGCGCACGGAGCTTTCAGGTATCCGCCTAGAGCTTCTGTTCTTTTCAGAGAAAAGGACATCATCCGTATTGACCGCTGAGGTGTCTACAGGGGAAGTATTCTGGGAATCCAGATTGCTAATATGTCCTGATATTAGGCAGGGCCTAACGATGGCGGTCGAGTGATTGTCTCTCACCCACTTTAAGAATGTCTGCAATGCGCTCGCCGCTTGTTGCCTTCAAACAGTGGCAGTACAAAGTAAGCCAGTACTCTCGGTTGGGGAGAGCTTCATCTACATGGGGCTCGGTCTTGGCGATATGAAGCATGAGGTCGTATGCCACTCGTTCCGGTGAGCCGGAATCCGAAATCTTGGTTGGAGCAGTTGCCATGATTTGCGCCTTACTATTAAGTTGTGTAGTGCCTTCTAATTATGCTACGTAGCGCAACTTTTATATCGCCCCGGTATTATGCCTTAACATAGACTGTCAAACCATAAATGATTCCGACTTAACTCCCCTGGGAGAAAATAATTAGTGCTTACGCAGACGTATCTGCTACCCACAGTCAGAAGCTTACATTAATGGCCTATCAATCCCCTTCTGCTAATTTGACACTTGATTTATGTAGAACCCCTGCCAGGTAAGGCTTCTAGCCATAATCCGCATTCTTGCCAGGTAGAAGAGCTTAAAACCTTTACACTATAAGGTTTCCGATAAAATATGGTTCAAAATTAGCATACAGGGATCGATAGACCCACATTAACTCAACTTCCTTCACTGCTGCTAGAGCAGACCAACAATCTTAAGAAGATAGAGAAGGAAACTCTGCACTTCGGGAATTGTAAATACATACATTGCTTCAACTTCCCTAAGAGGAAGCATTTAACTACACTTTCAGTCTAGACCCAGTGAGGAAACACTTAATGCGCCTAAATACCTACTGGCCCTTCGTTTCCATTAATTAAACCTCCCTAACCGGAAGCAATGAATATTAATAGAAAGAATGACCGATATTGGAGTTGCGCACTGTACAAATGAGCGACTAACCGTTCATCAACAGAATCACGCCATTTAAACCACTGGATGCTTCTCCCCCGTTAGACGCGCGAAGGGCGACTGCTCCAAACGGCCTGTGGCCTAACCGTAGGGTAACGTGAGTTCGGGATAAG
>CASBPW010000025.1 GCA_949127685.1 Candidatus Sivonenia alaskensis PMM_0068
CAGGTAGGATCAGCCTTTAGCTGTGAATTATTTCATTTCAGATATTCGCCTTGGCGTATTTTCAGCAAGCAGTAAATCTATATTTTCGCCTTGCTGCCATTTTACCCAGGCGGATAAAAGCAAATTCACCAATTCGCTTTTATCTATCTCCTCCCCGCGACGCTTCAGTTTAAGCAGTTCATCCTCTACATCCAGGTCGGTTTCTTTCTGCACATAATAGGTTCGGCCAATCCAAGTATCATCCGAGCGTTTACCTGTAGCTGGTCTTCCGCGCTTACGGGGTTCAGATGGTCCCTGTGATGGAGGAAGCTCTACTACCTCTAGAGGGGCTTCAACTACTACCTCTCGATTATCAAACAATTTACTAAACGGACTGGTTTTACTCATTTCAATATCTCCTTTCCAATGTCCTGGTATTCCCGCCAAGCAATCATATGGTTACGGTCTTTAACTTCATAAACGGGCTTCCCTTCGAGTGCTGCCTTCTCATAGGCCGCAAACCGTCGGATCCCTTGTTGGAATAAGGGAAGTCCATTCAAAGCATCCCTGGCCTGCTGCCCCGTTTGGCGAGGAGCAGGTGGAATAATCGTCAAAAGAATGCGGTAGCGACTGCTTCCTAATGCTTCCAAGGCATCTACCGTTTGGAGCAAGGCATCCATAGCCAGGGCTTCCGGGGTAGTTGGCAGGATAAGCAGATTACAGCCATCGGCCAAGGCTTCTAAATCCTCACGGTTTGGCCGTGCCGCCGTGTCAATAACCACATGTTCATAGTTTCGACTGTGCATAGGAGCTTGCATGAGGTCCACTACTTTAAAAGGAAGCGCCCCCCGCTTGCACCAGCCCGTAGCACTCCGATTCGGATCTCCATCTATGAGGAGGGTGCTTCCGTACTTAGAAAAATAGCAAGCAAGATGGATAGCACTCGTTGTTTTGGCAACGCCCCCCTTGAAGCTAGCCAGTGTGATAATCACGGTGAAGTCCAGAAACTGTGATTAGCTTAACCTGAAATTTCGCCATTTTCTATTCTTATATTGTCGACAAGCTAGAATTTCACAATTACGCCAAGGCGCAAATACACTTTATACGGCTAATTGTTGATACTAGCTGCTTTAGGGAAGGAGAGCCCCAGATGCTCTCAAGCAGCGTCTTTAGTCAATTGGCTTGGGCAGAAAAATCCGCTTAGTTATTTGACAAGCCGCAAATACGCATTTCTGCCAAGGCGAAAATATGCCTAGCCAATGCTGAAGGTGCCTATTAAACCTACTTGTGACAGCGCAGCTTTTCAGGGCAAATCTGGAACTCAATAGTGCTTATCTTCTTCTTTCCAGGAAGTTCTTGGGCGTTGAAGATATAGCCTTCAGCTTTGAGCTCATCCACAGTCCTCCAGAAAATTTGGTTATTTCTAGAGGTATTACTTGCAAGAAGGTTCAAGTTTTTAAACAGATAATGCTTAGAAATAACCAAATATTGCCCATCCCGTAAGCTATCCCATTTCATACGACTTGCCAGATATAGGAGTAGCTTCGTCTTGTGGTCATATTTGGCATTGCTACCTAGTCGTTGCTTAATGTCCGTTGTGTTAGCAAAAAGGACGTAGTCTCCTGTCCTTCCTGGGCCATCAAAGAATTCCAAGTCCACCGTATAGGCATCTGCCAGTTCATGAGTATAGTCCGCCGCTTTGGCCAGGTCAAAATCACGGGGTAGGTTGTCAATTTCAAAACCCTTAATGCGCAGGACACTCTTCACCGTTACCTTTGCCCCAATACTGTCACCTTTGCGCAGAGACTGAGCAAAGACTAATTCTGTCCTGTGTAACGCTACCAAGTCTCTGTTCAACTGGGACCGCAACTTGGCTGGGTAGGTCCCCTTGTCAGTTCGGCTATAGCCCATTTCTGCGAGAAGGTCATTGGAGCGGAAATTAACTCTGGGGCCGCTACCTTGAAGGGCCGCTTCTCGGTAAAGATATAAGACAACCGCCACCTGTCTTGGGTTAAGAAAGGTGAGTAATGCCATAAATAGCCGCTGAACCCTACGGTCCTGTATCTTTTCAAGTCCCTTATTCAGACCTTGGTCTACACAAGTACTAAGGTCCAATTTGGCGTACTGCTGCTTGAGCTCTTCCCATTCTTCTTCAGAAAAATTGTCTAGGGGGATACGCCTCGTCATAGCTACTTCGGAGGGTTCTTCGGAATCTGCATCGACTCTCATCTCTAAATAGTAGCCATCTGCATCAGAACGGAGAATGGGAAGCTGCACGTCAGAATTTTGCAAGGTCGCTGCTGCCCTAGGCAAAATCATCATCAACTGCCCATCAACCGGAAAAGTATCCTCTACCACTACATTTTTATCCATACCAAAACCTAGGTACGTTGGCCAAATCTTAGCAGAGGTTGTGGGCAAGAAAACACTAGGGATAGCGAATGACCTTTTTACAAAAAATGAAAACACTAAATCTAGACTTTCGTATGTAACTCCGGCGTATGATTTTGAGCCCTTCGTATGTAACTCCGCAGTATGATTTCATATGTAACTCCGCCGTATAGTCTCTCTTTTCGTATGTAACTCCGCAGTATGGTTTTGTATGTAACTCCGCCGTATAAATTTTGAAGACTCTTTCTGAAAACCCGCTCTCAGAGAACATTTTTGTCAGTCATATGTAACTCCGCAGTATGGTTCCATATGTAACTCCGCCGTATAGTCTCTCTTTTCGTATGTAACTCCGCAGTATGGTTTTGTATGTAACTCCGCAGTATAGACCGTATGTA
>CASBPW010000026.1 GCA_949127685.1 Candidatus Sivonenia alaskensis PMM_0068
GGCGGACATTGTGAACAGAGCTAACCTGGGAATGGAAGTAATGCACGAGCGTAATGCGCACAACTTCCCTCTTGACTTGGCTTCTGGTAAAGCTAACGAGATCGCTGGTTAATTAACTGATGAGTCAGTGAGACCAGGCTAGAGAAATAAAAAAGGGGGGCCTTATGGTCCCTCTTTTTTATGGGAAATTAGTTATAGAAGCTCGCGGATATCAGAGACCTGGCCAGTTACAGCCGCAGCCACTACCATCGCTGGACTCATCAATAAGGTACGACCAGAGGACGAGCCCTGGCGGCCTTTGAAATTACGGTTAGAAGAGGAAGCACTGAGCTGGTCTCCTTGAAGCTTGTCAGGATTCATCGCCAGACACATCGAGCAGCCTGGCTCACGCCATTCAAATCCTGCTTCCAGAAAAATCTTATCGAGTCCCTCTGCCTCCGCCTGTTTCTTAACCCGCTCAGAGCCAGGGACTACAAAAGCTTTCACGCCTTCAGCCACATGGCGACCTTGGGCAAATTTGGCTGCTTCTCTTAGGTCCGTAATCCGTCCATTGGTGCAGCTACCGATAAAACAAACATCGACCTTGGTACCCTCAATCGGAGCCCCAGGATGTAAATGCATATAGTGATAGGCTTCTTCAGCAATCGGTCGGTCTTCTTCGAGTAAAGTATCTGCCCGAGGAACGACTTCATCGACGGCGATCCCCTGCCCTGGGGTGATTCCCCAAGTGACCGTTGGAGCAATCTTTTGTGCTTCAAAGACGACTACATCGTCATATACGGCATCAGCGTCACTGTGGAGACTATTCCACCAATCAACGGCCCGATCCCACTCCGCTTCCTTAGGAGCAAAATCTTTGCCCTGGAGATAGTCATAAGTCACAGCATCTGGGTTGATGTAACCACAGCGGGCGCCTCCTTCAATCGCCATGTTACACACGGTCATGCGCTCTTCCATATTCATCCGTTCAAAAGTGCTGCCCGCAAATTCATAGGCAAAACCGACTCCTCCTTTGACGCCTAAGGTGCGGATGATGTGCAAAATCACATCCTTGGCATAGACACCAGGCCGCAGATCTCCATTGACCTCTATTTTGCGGACCTTGAGTTTGGAAAGAGACAAAGTTTGAGAAGCCAGAACATCCCGGACCTGACTCGTCCCAATACCAAAAGCAATAGCCCCAAATGCACCATGGGTAGAAGTATGACTATCCCCACAGGCAATCGTCATGCCTGGTTGAGTGAGTCCCTGTTCCGGAGCGATAATATGAACAACGCCTTGATTTCCGGAACCAATATTGTAAAAAGTAATGCCCTGTTCCTTACAGTTGTTTTCGAGGGCCTGCATCATTTCCTCAGCCAGACTATCAGCAAAAGGACGGGCTTGATTTTCGGTCGGCACAATGTGGTCAACTGTAGCTACCGTGCGTTCGGGGAAAAGTACATTTAGGTCGCGTTCCCGGAGCATAGCAAAAGCCTGTGGACTGGTTACTTCATGAATAAGATGTAGGCCAATAAATAGCTGCGTCTGTCCAGAGGGCAAGGTTCCAACCGTATGCAAGTCCCAAACTTTATCAAATAGCGTCCCTTTACTCACAGGGTAGCCTCCAGGTCTTATTTTTAAGGATGAATGAGGCCCTTAATTCTATCCCAAAGGCATACCCAATGAGTTGATATCGTAGGATGTGTGGATTGACTCAGGATAGCAACCACACTTAGCTCAAATAGATTCCTCTTTCCTAAAACTCTTGAAAACTTCTCAAAAAGCACAAAATAAATCAGAATGTGTCATACACTCTTTAGCCAATACTCAATCGATGACAGATTCTTCTTTCTTTCAGCGTTGGTATCATCAAGCTAAACAGGATGCTATTCAGCATCAAGTCGGTCCTGAAGAAGTAGATTGGTTAGTCTTAGTCTATCTAGACCTGGATAAGCTCTCTCTTCGCCTAGGCCAAATTACCTGCACTTCCGAACAATTGAAAACGCTCCAAGTTCTATGGCAGAAAAGGCTCACGGAAAAAATTCCTGTGCAGTATCTCCTAGGCAAAGTTCCTTGGCGGTCTTTCTGGCTAGAAGTAACGTCAGCCGTACTGATTCCTCGACCAGAAACCGAACTTTTAGTAGACCTCGCCCTAGATTTTCTCCATGCCCGTGTAGATCCCCATGTTCTGGACTTAGGAACCGGTAGTGGGGCCATTGCGCTGGGAATCGCTCATGCCAAGCCAGGAGCCCATTGCACAGCGATAGACCGCTCTCCAGAAGCTTTAGCAATAGCCCGTAAAAACGCCGATGCCCTGGGATGTGAAATTAATTTCTTAACGGGAGATTGGTTTGCTCCCTTAGGTGCCCCGGAAGCCCACTTTGATGCCATACTGTCCAACCCTCCGTATATTCCTAGCGCAACCGTAGAATCTTTGGACATAGAAGTGCGGCAGCATGAGCCCCGACTGGCGCTGGATGGAGGCGCAGATGGACTAAGCGCTATCAGGATCCTGGTAGAACAGGGATGGCTATGGCTCAAACCTGGGGGTCTTTGGTTGGTAGAGTTAATGATGAACCAAGCCCCTAGGGTGATCGATTTGCTGGCGGCTAACGGTCATTACCAAGAGATTCAAGCTCATCGAGATCTAGCTGGGATCGAACGATTTGCCTCAGCCAAGCGCATACCAATCGACGAGGGGATCTGATAGGTTTGTGGACTATGGAATTTCCGCCTATACCCGATCCCACACGCCAAAATACCTTGGAAAAGTTGATTCGGCGTCTAAATCTCCCAACTACAGACCCGATTTGTTGGAATTTATTAGACCAGGCTTTGTTGCATCCTTCTTGGACTAACCGCAGTCAAAAGCCCGACGAAAATAATGACCGTTTAGAGTTTTTAGGCGATTCTGTCGTCCGCCTCCTCGTCTCAGAGTTTCTATTTGAAACCTATGCCGAGCAAAATTCGGGAGAACTTACGGCAGTGCGCGCCGTCCTGGTGAGTGATCAGACCTTTAGCGAGCTGGGAAAACAATTCGGTTTAGACCAATTTCTGGTGATTGGTTCTTCTGCGGATGAGGGGGGACGCGCTTCCCGTTTAGCCGATTGTTTTGAAGCTGTTTTAGGGGCGCTCTATCTCAGCACCGGTGATTTTTCGCTGATCCGTCCCTGGTTATTGCCTGTAATCGCCAAAATGACGCAGGAGATCCTCAATGATCCCACCCGCGGAAATTACAAAGCCGCTTTGCAGGAATTGACCCAAGCAAAGAACACAGAGCTGCCAGAATATCGACTGGTGGGCCAAACCGATGAGGGAAAACCGATATTTATCTCTGAAGTCTGGTTCTGGGGTAAATGTTGGGGCCGAGGAGAAGGACCGTCTAAAAAGAAGGCAGAACAGGCCGCAGCGAAGGAAGCTTATCTAGTCGTTATGCATAGTGCTTAGACCGATAGCCTTCTCCTCCCATGACCCATCTTATAAAACCTAACAATAGTGAGTTACATCTATACCACATTCGTCAGCCATATAAGCAAGAGATCTAAAACGTAAGTCAATCAACTGATCATAAAGAGGGTTCAGTTTACAGAGCGGTGGAATGGATAAAAGGGTATGCCCAAAGAGATCAATCCGACGCTCAAACGGACAACGGCTAGGAATAAGTTTGCAGAGCAACCCTGCTGACTTAGGGTCATGAATTTCAATAGATTCCAACCAATACCGAATTGAAATTAATGGATGAAAATTCAAATTAAACTGAAGGAAGCTTTTCATATCTTTAATTACCTCACAAACAGGAAATTAAGGGGTATTTCAAACTCAAACTTTTTACTACCTACCTTTGATTCCATCATCTCAGGTACATAACCATTTTTCAGTGAGAAATGGTATTAGGATTCAAGAGAAAAAGTATGAAAAAGTTATGTGCCTAAAGCATTTTTATTTGGGTGGAAGCGCGCGGAGAGACGCGATATATCGCGTCTGAACAAGAGGATAATACAATCGAGAATGGCGATGCCTCCCAAAAGCCTTTAGGCTGAAGCAGCCTAGGGGACACCAAGGCACACAGTGCTGATGTGCTAGGGCATGTCTTCGAGTTTTCCTAGGCGAGTTCGCGCTGGCTGAGGGCAAGCAGGGTGGCCAGTTCTATTCCCCACGCAGCATTGTTGAATTGCTGGTTAAAATGCTGGAGCCTTATCAAGACCGCGTGTTTGACCCCTGCTGTGGGTCAGGTGGCATGTTCGTGCAGTCGGAAAAATTCGTAGCGGAATACCAAGGTCGTGTGAACGATATTTCTATCTATGGGCAAGGAAGCAATCAACATGGCGGCTAGCAAAAATGAACCTTGCTATTCACAGTATTGATAGCTCGCATGTCAGATCGATTTCGTCAATAAACAGAGACTCACAATCAAACGTCTGAAGATACTTTTGGGGGCGTTGGCGATAGAGTGGCATAGGGTGAACAGCATGAAGGAGTGATTGGCAAAATTAGACTTCATTCAGCCCACTGGGAAAATCAGGATTGAGAAGTTGCTCGATGGTGTAGATGGGGTCTTTTGGTAAATCTTGATCAGCTTAAGGAGTCTCTAGAACAACCAAGTCTAGACCAGATTCATGGGCATACTTAATCGCTTTTTCTGGATACGGCTTGAGGCTAGGATTTTCATCTAAGCGGTGAAGAATTTCTCGGCGCTGCTCTCGAACGGTCATAGCCAAAAATCTCGATCGAGCATCTCTTCGGGTGAGCGATCGTAGCTCCATGCATCAGGAAAAGAGCTTTGAAGATATTCCTTACGCACGTTTTTTAGCGCGATTTGCCATGCCTTGTCAAAACTGGTTTCCCATCGGGTACTCAGGCTAGGAACCGCATCCAACAAAATCTCTAGTTCTCCCCGCTGAGTGCGAATCGTTCGCTCCCAACCGTTATACTCATCGGATAAATTCACATATAACCGTTTCAATAAATGCTCTAGTAAAACGATCAAGCGACTAATCAATTCTTTCTTTTGAGAAATCCCCAATGCCTCTACCTCCTCGATCAAGTGTTTAAGATCAAGATGGTCAAAGTCCCTCACCTTGAGCTTGGCAACGGTATCTTCTGACCACAACAAAATATCTTGTTCGTAGAGGGAGGTTAAATTCTTGATTTGAGACATCAGGTTTTCTCCTTAAAAGCATCAAATAACAAACATGAGTCAAGCCTTACCTTTCTGTCTCTACTTTAGCCTTGGAATATTCCCATCGAACAGATAATCTGCGCTCCGTCTCGCCGTTCTTCTGGGCGCACTCGATTAAGCTACTCAGTTTTTTCAGTCAGCCACCACTAGGAATCCCAGCGACTCTCGGTAGAGATCTGGGCTCCAATGCGGAGTTTTCCTATTTCGACAGAGGGGGTATCGCTGGTCAAAGGCTTTATTTTACTCAGCAAATCTCTAAGATGGCGGGTGCTGGCTCCAGACTCTGCATCTAATTGATCATGGACGGTACACAACTTATTCCAAGCGGTATGGAGTTGAGAAATAGTGGATTCTACCCGATAAGCCAATTTAAGTAATTCAGCCGTCTGCGCTAGTTTGCCAATGCGCGCTGCCTCGCCAAGAGCTTCTTGGGCATTGACCTCATCTCCTAAACATTGGACTCTACGGGCATCATCCAGATAACGCGCCACAGAGCGGGCTTCAGAAGTGACCCGTTTCAATGTGTCTGCATCGGGATTGGCTTCAATCTCTTCCGTAAAAAAGAGGCGTTCCTCAGGGGCTAACTTTTCCAATTCCCGTAAAGCCGATGCTACATAACGGGTAGGGATATGCGCCTGTGATATTCGTTCTCTAGTCTCTTCAGGGAGGGTATCGCTGGTAAGAGCCATCCATTCGTCACTCAGCCGTTGGACTTCTCTCTTCGTGACGCGCTTTCCACTGAGCGCTGCATCTACTATTACGGTTTGTATTTCTTCAGGAGCATTGGCTGCTTCTACAAAGGCCGCTTTGCTGAAACGGTTCATCGATTTCTGATCGAGGCCATTCGCTTTTAAAAAACAATCACTGGCCTCTGCCAATTCAATCAAGCGGTAGGCCCGACTTTTGGAAATTTCTCGCTCTCGCAACCAGGCTTCAAAATGACCTCCCTCGACCGATAGCTCTCGGTTACGCACGGTACGGAGGATACGGCCTCGCCAAACATCCGTCTGCAGGTCAAAACGGTCACAGACATTCCATGCGTAGTTAATCTGGAGATCGAACTCGGTTCCACTAATCGTCTTGTCATCGGGATCCGGTAAGGAAAATTCCAACACCTGGAGCGCTAATTCTTCTGGGGTTTGGACGGCAAGATTGTTCATCGCATGTCGTAAGTAGGCTCAGCGATTGTAACAGATGGAAATCGCTAACCTACTGGACCTTTACTCTGTGCCAGTAGTGAGACATACTCGCTACTGGCAGAGGGCGTTAGCATCCTAACCGTTGCGCTTTGCACCCACTAAAGCGGGAGTGCGGTTATTGGTCATATCAGGAAGCCTGATATCCCACGCTGACGAGGTTGGGGCGTGTCAACCTGCATTCAACATTTCATGAAGCATGAACACCTTTTCTAAGATCTCAGATACCACCCGGTCAGGCGTAGACGCTCCAGAGGTAATCCCAATCTTCACCGGATGGGCAGGCAACCAGTTTTCCTCCACCGTGAAAGGGCCTCGATGGGAAGCTTCCAGGGGTTTATGCTCTATGCGATTGCCCGGTCCAATTCGGTTTGGACTGTCAATATGGTACGACCTGAAGCCTTGGCGCAGGCCGATTTCATGGAGATGACTGGTATTTGATGAATTAAAACCACCCACAACTATGATCAGTTCCAGGGGCTCTTCCACCAACTTGAGCATGGCATCTTGACGCTCTTGGGTGGCGTTGCAGATTGTATCGCCCGCACTCATGTAATGTTCAGAGAGAGCCTGAGGACCGTATTTTTCGAGCATAGTGCGTTCAAAAAGTTTACCAATCTGCTCGGTTTCCCCTTGAAGCATAGTGGTTTGATTGGCGACGCCCACGCGCTCCAGATCAACATCCGGGTCAAAATTTAGCGAGTGCGCATGTTCAAATTTGGCTAAGAAGACTGCTTTATCCCCGCCATGGAGGATGTAATCGCATACCCATTGGGCTTCTTCTAGATTTAAGACCGTCAGGTAACAGTGGGCACGGGAGGCTGTGGCAATAGTCTCTTCATGGGCATATTTGCCGTGAATAATAGCCGTGAAGTTTGCATTTTCGTATTTGGCTACCCGATTCCAAACCCGCGCCACCCAGGGACAGGTGGTATCGACAATGGCAATATCTCGATTTTCCAAAGCTTCCATTTCTTTAACGGCTGCACCAAAAGCAGGAAGGATTACGACATCCCCTTCCCCAACGATGCCGAGGTCCTTGATTTTGGGATTGTCTTGTTCATCTAAATCCAAAAACTTAATCCCCATCTCCTTTAACTTGGCATTGACCATGGGGTTATGAATGATTTCATTGGTAATCCAGATCGTTTTATCTGGATAGTGGCGACGAGTTTCATAGGCCATAGAAACAGCCCGGTCTACGCCCCAGCAAAAACCAAAGGCTTCAGCTAAGTGAACCGTGACATTCCCCCGCTGGTATTTATATCCCTGTTCGCGAATTTGGGGAATGAGACCCCCATCGTACTCAGCTACAATTTCGGGACGCACTTGGTCTTTGAGGCCGAAGCCTTTACGGTTGTAACTAGGATTTGCCATCGGGAATAAAGTCTCTGAGGGATCTATAGGGAACCTACTATAAATATTCTAAGGCTCCTTATCCTTCCCAAGACGCTTGAGCTAGGCTTAGAGCATGGACATCCTTGCACCTGTACCCCTTTGGCTCCTCTTTGGACTATTTCTTTGGGTGTTGGAACTTTTCACCCCAGCTTTAGTAGCGGGCTCTATGGGAACGGCCGCCCTCTTAACAGCGGCCATCGTAGGTTGGGTCCCTAGCTGGGCCATTCAGTTTTTCGTATTTGCCGTACTTTCGGGCATTTTTGTTGTGTTATCTCGTCGTTTAGTGCCGAAGGCCAGTCGCAAACTGGACAATCCTTACTATCAAGCCCAAGCTGTGGTGACCACCGATATTTTGCCTGGTTCTACGGGCCGCATTGCCCTGCAGGGAAGCACCTGGAATGCTTGCTGTGACCTTCCGGATAGCAAAATCCGAGCAGGCCAAAAAGTTATGGTAGTGGGAAGGGAGGGCACTGTACTAAAAGTAGTTCCCTTAGACCTGTCAGATCACTTCGAATCAAGTCAGCTCGAACCTTAAGGATGGAAAATATATGGAATTCTTTTTACTAGTCCTGGGTGTATTTATCTTGGTCACTCTAGTGGCGGGGGTAAAAATTATTAATCAGGGAGATGAAGCCCTAGTAGAACGGCTAGGGCGCTTTCACGCTAAGCTCACCCCTGGTCTCAATATTGTTATTCCCTATATCGATCAAATTGTTTTTAAAGAAACAATCCGCGAACAAGTAATTGATATTCAACCCCAACAATGCATCACCAAAGATAACGTTTCTCTGGAAGCGGATGCCGTGATTTACTGGCGGATCGTGGATATGAAGCGGACTTATTATGCCGTCGCCAATGTTCGTCAAGCCATGAGCAACCTAGTGCTGACCGCTTTGAGAGCAGAAATCGGCAAACTAGAATTGGACCAGACTTTTGCCTCTAGAGCAGAAATTAATCAGACCCTCCTTCTAGAACTTGATGAATCCACTGACCCTTGGGGGATCAAGGTGATGCGGGTCGAAGTGAAAAATATTGCTCCTTCCAAGACTGTCCTCGATTCGATGGAGCAACAAATGGCCGCAGAACGTCGCAAGCGGGCGGTCATTCTCAATTCTGAAGGGGAACGCCAGTCTGCCATCAACAGTGCAGAAGGGGAAGCCCAAGCCCAGATTACCCGGGCCGAAGCCGCCCGCCAGCAACAAGCGCTGCATGCGGAAGGAACGGCAATGGCGCTGCGAACCATCGCCGAGACACTGCGTGACCCTAAAGCATCAGAAGCCTTGCAGTTCTACCTGACTCAGCAGTACTTAGAAGTTTCCAACAAGATAGGAAGTAGTCCCAGTAGCAAGGTGTTTTTCCTCGATCCCAACTCGATCACCGGTTCTTTAAACGCGCTCCTTTCCATGAATCAATCCAAAACCGAGGACCCGACCGATTCACTTAAAAAGTTACCGCTACCCTCCTTGAATTTGCAAAATCGGATGGTGAATAAGCAGGAACCGAGCTAGATCGATAGAGGAGTTTTCCTCTTCCTAATTTCGCCAAACTGGTCGTTGCTATATCTCGGTCATACCCCTCCTTAATAAGGCAATGTTTAAATCGTCAATGGGAGCATCACCGTAAAAAGGGTCTGTCCATCTTCGCTTTGCACCCGAATTTTGCCACCCATTTGCTCTACCA
>CASBPW010000027.1 GCA_949127685.1 Candidatus Sivonenia alaskensis PMM_0068
CAACAGAAGCCTGCACCTCAGAAACGTCACCCCGGACAATGACTGTTACACGGGCACTCCCGATTTTCTCGTAACCAGTCAAGGTAACGCGAGCAGCTTTGACCATCGCATCCGCAGCTTCCACCACGGCAGGAAAGCCTTTAGTTTCGATCATTCCAACAGCAATAGGCATGCAAATCTCCTGTGCAGGTAGCACACTAAACGCGAAAAGTTTCGGCAAAAGCAACAAATTGTTACTAAACAGATACATCCGTCTTTTTCTTTAGAAGGAGAAGAGCGGTGATCATAGATTTAGGATAAGGTACACCATCGACGATTGCAATATTAGGTATTTTTATATTTGAAATAAAACTCATCAGTTTTACTTATCATTTAGGGCAAAGTCCGGCCCCTGCCCTGCTCCCTCAAGCTGTTTCACGCCTAAAGCTTTCTTACTTCGATGCCACACAGTTCATAGTTTGAACTTCCATCACATCAGACACGTAGCAAGAACCACCAAACTTATTCAAGATGGGACGAATAATTTTAACCACAGCCTCGACCTGTTCGGGTAGACAAAAGGCAATTACATAGTCATTTTCGAGCAACATATCTATATCATCCCCCATAGAACCACGTACCCCACTACCGGAGACATGCCGAATCACGGTGCAGTTCGTGACGCCTGCCTTTTTCAAGCCAGTAAGAATCTTTCCTAGTTCGAAAGAGTCAGAGAAGATTTCGATGCGTTTGATAGGGTTCATAAGGATAGATGGGATAGATGGGGTGGATGAAAGGATGGACCAGATGAGGGAGTAGAGCTAAGGGTCAACATGGATTAGCTCGTTTATCTACATTATCTCCACAGCAGGCTAATACCGTATTGGTACAGTGGAATCCCAATCAGGATATTGAAGGGGAAGGTGACTGCGAGGGCAGACGAGATATACAGGCTAGGGTTGGCTTCAGGAACTGTCATGCGCATGGCGGCGGGAACAGCGATGTAGGAAGCACTAGCGCAAAGGACCGTAAAGAGCAGAGCGTTCCCTTGGGGCATATTAATCGACCGCGCAATCAATAAGCCAATGGCTGCGTTTAACAAGGGAATCAAGATCGCAAAGGCAATCAAAAAGGCTCCGGTTTTCTGCAAATCCTTAATCCGGCGGGCAGCAACCAGACCCATATCCAATAAAAAGAAGGTAAGGACACCATAAAAAATATCCGTAGTAAATGGTTTCAGCACCTGCCCTCCATGCTCTCCCGTGAGAATACCAATCAGCAAACTGCCTACCAACAGAAAGACCGAGCTATTGAGAAAGGCTTCTTGGAGAACTTCAGGCCAGTTAGTTTCTGAAGATTCGCCTTTCTTGTACGCAAATAGATTCACCAGGATCAAACCTACGATGATAGCCGGAGATTCCATTAAGGCGAGGGCCGCGACCATATAGCCATCAAACGGAATTTTCAGGGCGCTGAGGAAAGAGCTAGCGGTGATGAAGGTGACAGCACTGATCGATCCGTACGTAGCCGCAATCGCCGCCGAATTAAAGGGATCGAACTTGAGCCGAAGGATGAAGAAGGTATAGACCGGGACCAGTGCAGACATCATGATCGCTAACACAAGGGTGAGAATCACAGCTTGACTCACACCACTTTTTGCCAGTTCAACACCACCCTTGAATCCGATTGCCAATAACAGGTAGAGGGAGAACAATTTGGGGATGGGGGCAGGAATTTCTAAATCGGATTTGACAAGGACAGAGGTCACGCCCAGAAAGAAGAATAAAATCGGAGGGTTCAGGAAATTAGAAATAACAAGGCTTAGATCCATGGGGTCACGAGGGTAGAAGGGTTCTATTCTGCAGCTGACAATAACATAAGCTTTAGAAATTCTACATCCACTGAGCCAATACCAAGTTTTGGAAGACCTCTAAGCCGGAGCAGACTGAGGAAAACTTAGTAATAGATATTTGCAATTTACTTTTTCACTTCTACGGTATATCCCCTCTGGCGTAATTGTCCTGCCATGATTTGGGCACGTCGATCGTTGTCATAAGCGGCCATCTGCATATAGGTGCGACCATCGATGACTCGAGGATAAGCTCCAGGAGTCATGGCTTTGAGCCTACCCGAGTCTTTAGCACCATTTACAGGAACGAATACGTAGTAGTAGCCATATCCTCTGAAGGTAGAAAAAGCAGACGGTTTATCGGCAGGAGCTAATGGAGCAACTTTAGGCTTGGCAGCTTGCCCTTGAGTCAATGGTTTGGGCTTAGGCTTCGAATCTATAGTCACTGAAGGTTGAGGCTTAGCACTATTCTTGGGCGTTTGTGTTCCAGATTGCAGATTGCTCCCACTGTTTGCAGTGCTGATCGGTGAGGCAGGAGTCGAAGCAGTCGTACGTTCTCCTTTCCCTCCAAGGTTGGTGAAAAGCCAAATCATGCTGCCCAGGAAGAGTAGAATCATGGCTCCCGCGGCAACAGTTACAGGAGACAGGCTGGGAATCTTGGGAGCAGTCTGTGAATTCTCAATTCTTCCGAACGCACCTGTTGCTTCCGATGCCACAGCGACCAATCCAGCTGTTTGAGCATTCGATGGTTTTTGAGTCTGCTGACGCCACTTCCGGAAGCTTTCCAGTTCAGTATTGAGGTCATAATTCAGACCTTTTAAGGCAAGTTTAAGGTCTTGCATTGCCTGTTCGTCTGAGGGAACATTCTTAGGATCACGGGGAGAAGACTCTGTCACGGCGTTATCTCAAAGTAAATCGAGTAAATATCTTGAGGAAGGGCTTGCAAAACCTGGCGACGAGCTTGTTGGAGCTGCTCCGACAACTCTTCTGAAGTAAGAATATAACCTTCACGGCTTAGAGCATTTATGGCTTCAGCGGCAGAAACTTCGAGCACATCACAGAGGACTAAGAGCAGCCTTTTTGGTTGAGAGAGTTCGTCTAAGGCATTGCGCAAAAAAGGCACCAGCGGGACGGGGATTTCTCCAGAGCTTAAATAGAGCGCTTGCTCATTCGGGACTGTCTCCAGAGTCCGGGCGATACGGGCTATCAGCCATGAAATAAAACGTTCTCTGCGGGTATCAAACTGCGGGAGTTCTCTATAAACTTGACTCCACAAAGTAGCCTGCAAGCCAACCAGTTCAATGGGCATGGTGACAGGACCACACTTTAGTAAGGACTTTACCAACGCTTGATGGCGGCAGTAGAGGGCTAAGAAATATCGCCCCTCTTGGGGCTGAGTAATTGCCAAAGATACTAGCTCGGTATCCTCTTTGCTCGATAAAGCGCGGACCGATTCGACTTGACATTCGCCTATTCCCAACGGCCTGACTAAACCGTCCATAGCAGTCCAAGATGCTTTGGTAGTATCCATACACCCAAGGTTTTATCGAGAAAAGTGAGTGTGGTCATTCATTGACCTAGCGGTCTTATGCTAGTTAGTCTACTCATGGTTTAAGGCTAGGCGAAACGTTGATTCTACGTGAATCGCGTGTTTTGTTCAGGGGATAGGCCTTTCAGCATAAGTAATTACGCTGAGTTAGGAGGTCTTAGGCTCGGGAAGCAAGCCAGACTTTTTATCAAAATAAATCGAGTAAATATCTTGGGGAAGGGCTCTCAAAACTTGATAGTTTGCCCGTTGGAGCTGAGTTGCCAGTTCCTCCTCCGTGAGCGTAAACCCCACCTTATCAAGCATCTCAAGCATTTCAGAGATAGGAAAATCCATAATTTCACGAAGAATGAAGAGTAGCCTTTGGGGTTGGGGCAACTGATCAAGGGCACGACGCAAAAAAGGGACTAAAGGTACCGGAACCTTCTCTGAGCGCAAAGAAAGGGGCAATTCGTCAGGAATTTTGGTCAATGTCTTAGCGACATGGGTAACCAGCCACGAGACGAAATGATCCTGCCGGAGGTCGAATTGCCGGAGATCATCGTAGACCTGGCTCCACAAAGTGGCTTCTAAACGGATTATCTCTGCGGACCTCTTGTCTGGTTTGAGGAGAGATTCCACCAATCCTCGATGACGACAGTACAGTGCTAAAAAATACCGCCCTTCCTTGGGCCTAGCGATCGCTAAGGCGACTAGCTCGGTGTCATCCTTCCCTGACAGAACGCAGATCGACTCAGTTTGGCAGGCACCCTGGAAAAACAGTTCTGCCACACTGTCCGCAGAGTTCGAGGATGCTTTGGTAGGGTTCATGGTCCCAGGATTCTATCGAGGAGAATGGTGTAAAAGTACATAGACTCAATAGTTCTCTTTCTTTCTATAATGTATATCTGAATCACACAAAAACATGAGATTCTGGCTGAATGACAAGCTCTGTAGGGATCGCAGGGCTTTCTAAACTAAGAGCAAAAGCAATGGCACGGGCAACTTGTTCAGGACGAAGCATTTTGTCCCGTTGCACTTTCATACCCGCCTCATTCCAAAAAGGAGAGTCGATACCGCCTAGATAGAGCAAGGTGAAACGGACATTGGAGCGTTTCAAATCTAAAGCCATGCTTTTGGTTAATCCTACAACTCCGAACTTGGAGGCACAGTAGCCCGCAGCGGTAGCCATAGGGTATTGTCCCAAAATGCCAGGGATATTGAAAATGTGCCCACCTGCCGTACCGAAGGCTAAAGCAGCAGCTTGTGAAACCAAGAAAGTTCCTTTTAGATTTAAGGCAAGCATCTGGTCAAATTCTTCTTCTGCTAGCGTCTGGATCGGTTTGAGTCGACCCATGCCAGCACTGTTAATCACGACATCAACCTGCCCATAGTGGTCCTTCGCTTTAGCAAAAAGAGCTTCCACCTGAGACTTAACCGTGATGTCCACAGAGACGGCCAGAACACCATCTGCCCCTAATTCGAGACAGCTCTGCGCCAAAACTTCCAACGCTGCTTGATCACGCGCTGCCAGCACCAAGGGATACCCAGATTTAGCTAGGGCTTGGGCTGTGGCACGGCCAATTCCGCCCGTAGCTCCTACGATCACAACTACTTTCTCTGACATCGCATTGGCTCTATAGTTCTTCCTATTGTATAAAGAAATGTAAATTTGGCATTTAATTTAATGGAGAAAACATGCTATCAATATCCATAAAAAGAGCTTTTGAAAATTACTGGAGAGTCTTTGAGAAGTTATTTCTCAAGCAATTTTTAAATCTCAGAGCTGGCCAATATCTTCATTCCAGAGTTCTGGATTTTTTTGGATAAATTCTCTCATCAAGTTCTTGCATTCATCCAAATCAAGATTAATAACTTCTACTCCATGAGATTCCATAAATTCTGTGGCACCAGGAAAAGTCTCAGACTCACCAACCATAACTTTTTTGATGCCAAATTGGACCACCGCTCCAGCACAGAGGTAGCAAGGACAGAGCGTCGAATACAGCGTAGTCCCTCTATAATTGCCAATTCTTCCCACATTACGCAAACAATCTATTTCGGCATGAAGGACAGGGTCTTTTTTTTGCACCCGCTGATTGTGTCCTCGGCCAATAATTTCGTTCTCTTTTACTAAAACAGAACCAATCGGAATTCCACCACTATCGAGCCCTTTTATCGCTTCTTCAATAGCAGCTTTCATAAATTTATCCATAGGTTTTACTCTGTACTTCTGTCTAGAATTCTATCCCGTAGCTCAGGCTTTGGCATTGCGACACCCGAACAGAGAAGGATCATTTCTTCCAGGCAAGAATGGCGAGGGCATTAAGGCCCTAGAACAGCCTGAGCCATCCGAATCACCTGCGTCATCATCGCTACATCATGAACCCGAAAAATATGGGCTCCTTGGGCCAGCGCTAAGGCCATGGTGGCAGCAGTTCCCCAAACTCGATGTTTGGGTTCATTCAGCCCTAAAACTTTGCCAATGAAGCTTTTACGGGAAGTTCCGATCAGAATCGGGCAGCCCAAGCCGCGAAATTCTCCGAGTCGGCGCAGCAATTCCAGATTGTGCTCCACGGTTTTACCAAAGCCAATACCGGGGTCTATGCTGATGTGCTCCCGAGCTATTCCCGCCGCTTGAGCACTTTCCACGCGTTGAGCGAGAAACTCGTACACTTCATCCACCACATAGTCGTAGCGAGGTTCTTGCTGCATCGTTCCTGGTGTGCCCTGTTTATGCATCAGAATCACGGGACAATTGTGCTGGGCAAGCACAGCAAACATCTGCGGGTCA
>CASBPW010000028.1 GCA_949127685.1 Candidatus Sivonenia alaskensis PMM_0068
ACCTCATAGGATGGTTTACGCACAGCTGCTACTTTATTCCATCTAACTGAGAACCGCTATATAGCTCTGACCATAACAACTACATCACCGTTGCCACTATGCATTTGAGATATTCTGTCTCAGGAACGCCTAGAAGAGGGGCATGGTCTGCACTGGCCCCCCGCTCTTCCAAAATGCGAACGGTTTTGCCCGCATCTTGAGCGGCATGAGCGAGGGTTTCCCTAAACGTGCGGAGGTCTACGGGAGCAGAGCAGGAGCAGGTGACTAAAATCCCTCCTGGGGTCAGTAGGCGCAGGGCCCGCAGGTTAATTTCTTTGTATCCCTTGATAGCTCCTTCTAAAGCGCCTCTACTTTTGGCAAAGGCTGGAGGATCTAGAATGACCATATCGAAGGACCGGCCTTCCCGATTGAATTCCCGCAGAAGATCAAAGGCATTGGCCGTGATCGTCAAATGATTCGAGATTCTGTTTAAAGCAGCATTTTGGTCGCATAACTGGGCGGCAGGTTCAGAGATCTCCACGGAAAGCACCGATGTTGCTCCCCCCACCCCTGCCTGGACACTGAATCCGCCGGTATAGGCAAAGCAATTTAGTACATCACGGTCTTTAGCAAACCGACTCACTAATGCCCGATTATCCCGTTGGTCCAGGAAAAATCCTGTTTTTTGTCCGTGGACTACATCCACCAAAAGGCGCGTCGGGCCTTCCTGAATTTCAATGAACTCTGGAGGCATTTCTCCGCGCAGCAATCCTACTCTTTCTTCCAGTCCTTCTAGGGCTCGTACGGGAGCATCAGACCTTTCGTAAATACCTTTAGGCGCTCCCAACTGTACGAGCGTATCCAGAATCACTTCCCGCCAAGGCTCTAGCCCCATCGCGAGAAACTGGACGACGAGGTAATCTTCATAACGGTCTACGGTTAGTCCGGGCAGACCATCGGCTTCTCCGTGCACCCAACGAAAAGCATTGGTATTGCGCACAAACCGCTGACGATAGACTAAAGCCCGCTCCAAACGGTCATACCACCATCCCCGGTCAATGGTCTGATGCTCTCTGGTAAGAAAACGTACCCGGATTTGAGAATGAGGATTGTAAAAACCAACGCCTCGAAACTTGTGATTATGGTCGTGGATTTCCACAAGGGCACCGGGTTCAGCCCCAGGGTCTTGAGCTACTTCACCCCCAAAAATCCAGGGATGAAATCGGCGATAGGGCTTTTGATTTTTTAGGATGAGGGTTGGAAGCATCATCCCAGAATACTGGCTTGCTGTTACTGGACCCTAAATTGCATTTATTGACTAACCAGGCTCCAACTCAAAAAAAGTAACCTCTGGGGGACAGCCAATACTCAGACGGCGAAAGCGTCCCAAGCCTCTGGAAACATAGAGCTGGTTGTCCCCTTGCTGGAACCTCCCGGCCCAGCTATTGGTGCGGGTCAGCGTCTTGGGAACCACTTTATTGAGACGACGTTCTCCTACAACTTCGGACAATATGGGCCAGAAGGGTTCGCTCAAACCGAGGACAGCCCAGGGCCCTAGGCGTACTTGTCCGCCGTGGGTATGCCCTGATAGCTGAACGTCGATGCGCTCTTCTTTGAGCGGCCAGAATCCATCTGGGTTGTGGGCTAGAAGCAGGGTTGGCTTGCGTCCCCTCAGGGAGGAGAAAATTCGCTCTGGTTCATAGGGGCCTCTCCATAAATCACCGGTTCCAGCAATCGCTAAACCTGCCACCGTAGTCCAGCGATTCTCCAATACCGTGATGTTAGCTTGGGTCAGGACACGGGAAATAATTCGGTTGGAATCAACAAGTACATTGTCATGGTTGCCGAGAACCGCGAAGATGCCTTCTTTGGACTGAATTTTTCCCAACACGGGCGCTAGTTCATGAATCGGATCGGCGGACGTGGTCACGAAATCTCCTGTCAGGGCTACCAAGTCCACCTGTTCTTTATTGATTTGAGTGATGGCCTCTTCAATCATGGGCCAATGCACTGTATTCCCGTGGTCCCAGTGAATATCGGTGAGTTGGGCCACCCGCAAAGAACGGTCCAAGCCCTTCACAGTGAGACGCACATACTCTGTTTTCAAGGTGTCTGCTTCGGAGCGGCTCCAGACAGGGATGCCCAGCATGGAACCAGCAGTGATCGCTAACCCACCAAGTACTATTTGTCGCCGCTTCATTCCTTTCCCTGACTTGATAGATTTCTATTCTCTCAAAGACTCTCCTCCACAAGAGAGAATAGAAACAATGAAAGCGCTCCTCCTCAAAGGCCAGCAGTATTCGGTTGCTCTACATCCACGTCTACATCCACGGCAGTATCTCGTGGTGGCCGGGGGCAGTGTCGCCTTAGGGCTGGCTGCTCCTCCCACCAATATCTGGCCTCTCGCCTGGATCGCTCTGATCGGGCTCTGGTTGTGTGCCTTGGAGGTCACGCCCAGAAGAGGATTTTTCCTGGGTTGGCTATTGGGGACGGGGTACAACCTGATTCTCTTGCAGTGGATATTAGGCGTTCATCCCCTGGAATGGATGGGCATTCCCTGGTGGCCGAGCTTGGGCATTGCCGTGGGGTCATGGGTAGTCGCTAGTACTTTTGAAGGCCTGACGGTAGGCCTTTGGTCTATGGGAATGGCTTTTGTGGCTAAGCGTTGCCCTTCCCCGCTCAGGGTCATTTTCGGGGTGGGACTATGGCTGGGTATCCATTGGTTTTGGCATCAAGGAGATCTCGCTTTCCCCTGGGGCGATTTAGCCCTCACCCAAACCAGTAATCTCTGGGTACTCCAAGGAGTGAGTCTCAGTGGTGCCGCTGGGCTTACTGGGTTAGTCATAGCCGTCAATGGTCTATGCGCAGAGAGTATAAGGGCAAAGGCTTGGCAACCGGCGGGGGTTGCCTTCGTCATCTTAGGGTTGTGGTGCGGGTATGGACTTTGGCGATTGAGTGTTTTTCAAGAATCAGAGTCTCCGCTCACTTTAGGGATCGTCCAGGGAAATATTACCCAGCAGAGAAAATGGGCTCCCGGTAGCCTGAATGAAATTATCCGCACCTATACCGAAGGTTATGTTGCGTTGAGTCGCCAGGGTGTTTCTGCTGTGATTATCCCGGAGACAGCTATTCCTGTGTATTGGGAGCGAACTATGGCTTCATCCCTGGGAAAAGCCCTAGCGCAAGAAAAAACCCCCTTGTTTTTAGGGGCTTTTGACCAGAGACAAGACCAGTTATCGAATACCCTGTTTGCCATAGATGGGAAGGGCGTGGTTCAAGGGACTTATGACAAAGACCACCTTGTGCCTTTGGGAGAGCAGATTCCTTACAAGCAGGTCTTCGGCTTACTCATTCAAAAACTCTCTCCGCTCAAACAGGAACTTGCGGATGGGGCATCGAACCAAGTCTTTAATAGTCCTCTGGGACGGTTAGCCGCAGGTATTTGTTACGATTCGGCTTTCGGTGTGGGCTTCCGTACTCAGGTGGCGAAGGGAGCCCGTTGGATTATCTCGGTTACCAATGATGCCTGGTTCGGGCCTTCTATGCCGGCTCAACATCATGGGCATGAGGTCCTCAGGGCCGTAGAGACCGATCGTTGGTTGGTACGGGCTTCCAATACGGGGACGTCCGGTAGTATCGACCCGACCGGAAAAACGGTTATTCTTACTCCCCGTGATCAGTACCGGGCTTTCGTAACCACCATCTATCCGCGAAATAGCCGCACCCTCTATGTAGAATGGGGGGATTGGGTGACACCCGTACTCGTAAGTTCGGCTGTACTGATTGGAATTTTGACCTGGCAGAGGTAAAGTAAAGGATATTGCAAAGCTCCTGGCTAAACTGACTGCCGGAATGGTCAGGAGGTTTCGACAAAACTTATATTTACGCCCCAATTTTCCCTAGACATAACATATGGAGCATGAAAACAAGTAGTAACTATTATCAAATATTAGGTGTTGCTCCCTCGGCGTCAGAACAGACCCTAAGGGATTCCTACCGGCGTCTTTGCCGGGATTATCATCCTGACACAACTAATTTAGAACAGGAAGAGGCCCTACAGAAGTTTTTACTTCTCAATGAAGCCTATGACACACTTACACATCCGATCAAGCGTGCTCGCTATGACCGGAAGTTAGGCGTGATCTCTTCTTCGACGTCCTCGACAAGCCATGAGCACTCTGGTAGCCGTGGGCGTCACAAAAGCCATAGCGTTTCATCCCGGAGATCTACTCCCCCCAACGCGCTCCAAGAACGTCCCTTATCCCCGACCGAGATTTTTGCGCTGTCCATCTTGGGAATTGCTTTTGTCTCCTGTATTACGCTGGTATTTTTTGTCGGCTTCATTCGAGGAATGTAATGGACTTCCCTCCTGATAAGACCCCTCTCTACAACCATCCTCTCCACGCGCTTGAGGAGTGGTTTCGTGAAAAGGGCTGCGAACAGGACCCCCAAGATCCCCATTGTTGGAAACTTCATCATCCAGATTGGTCTGCTGATTTATGTTTAGAAGAAACGGTGCTGCGGGTAGAGTATCAGCTTTCTGATCAGACTAAAGTACTAACTTTTCCATATTCTCTGAGTCGTGCTGATGTAGACCAAGCTGTTTTTGAGTTTGTTCCTTCCTTGCGCGATTAGAGTTCTGCCGTATTTAAGATTAGATTCACTGCGGTGTCAAGATCTTTGTGGATTTGAGCTACCAGTTCATCTACTGAATTAAATTGTAGTTCAGGGCGGATAAAATCTGTGAATTCTAGGGTTAATTCCTTGTCATAGAGGTCCCCTGACCAGTTCAAGAGATGCACTTCAATAGAGGGGGCGATCCCGTTAAAAGTAGGCCGTACGCCAATGTTCGTCAGCCCTATTGCCTGTTGACCTTCCCAGGTAACTTTAGTTAAATAGACCCCATACCGAGGAATAAAACGCATGGGTTCTATCTGTATATTGGCCGTTGGGAAGCCAATTTTTCTTCCTCTTGCTTCGCCGTGAATTACTTTTCCATAGAGTGTATAGTTGCGTCCTAGGAATGTTTGTGCTTTAGCTAAATTCCCCTTAGCTAAAGCGCTACGAATAGCAGAACTACTAACTTGTTCCTTTCCTAATAGAAAGGGTGGACACACACTCACCTCAACCCCTAAAGGAAGCAAGACACGCTCTAAAAAGTCAGCACTGCCTGTACGTCCTTTTCCAAAACGGAAGTTCCAACCTACGCTTACCTGCTTGGTCTTGAGATGCCCAATCAGAAAATCTAAAACAAAGGTTTCTGCTGTCATTTGCGCTAAGTTTGGACCAAACGGTAAAACTAAAATTTGCAAAAAACCTAAGTCTGCCAGGATTTGTTTTTTTTCTTGCAAACTAGAAAGTAAAAAACCTGTTTGTCCCCCAAAGTATGCACGAGGGTGAGGATCGAAGGTAAGTACAGTCGGAATTAAACCTCTTGATTTGGCTTCTAAAGAGGCTCTGAGCACCGCACGATGCCCTAAATGCACACCGTCAAAATTACCTAGTGCCACAGCACAGGGGGTTTGGATATCAGTAGGGAGTAACAGGTCCACAGAGATTAGATTAAGATTTGCAAAGTAATTCGTCAATCATCGCTACACCTTCGGTCGGGTAAAATCTCGTGCGAAGTTCATTCTAAACCAATGGAGATTGGGTCTGAATTTCATGCCTGCCCTTTTTTGGGGCGACGTGATATGGCGCCTATAAGGGAGGATCTATTGCTTGCCAAGGAAATAAGTTTTCTAAAGTTTTCGTAAAGTAGCGATCTTGGCATCTTAAACAGGCGTACAAAAGGATTGTAAGGAGATGTCACGGTGGTAGTAAGTTAAAACAATTTTTGTAAAGTAACGTAAACTGAAGGTAGCGAAGAGTAGTTTATGCGCGTAGAGTTTCGTCCGATCAAAGACCGCCCCCAATCAGCCGCCATGCATGCCTTTGAAGAGAGCACCCTGATGTTCGTCGAAGCTTTGCCTATGGAACTGGCTCGATGTCGCGCACAGCGCTACTTTGCCCTCGGTTTTCAGGTGAACTGGATGCTGGATGGTGTCCTGTCTCTCGACTCAGCAGATGAAGTGGGACTTAGCTAAAGGTGGCTTATCGAGCTCAAGTGCTCCCTGAGGGGTTTTTTGTGCAAAAAACATCGTACTGCAGTCTGCAATTACATACTGGTCAAATAATCCCCTTACAATAAGGCTAACCGGTAAGCATTTCTCTGATTTATGTATCAAATCCACACCAATCCTTTTTCTGTTCTCGGTCCGCATTGGGTGACTACAGAAGATAGACTGGCAGCCCAAGACACATCCGCCTCCAAAGTCTGGATGGTACGGGCATATCAACCAAATACCCATTCCATTACCTTAATCGACCCCAGGAGTCAGCGTAGTTGGCCCATGGTCTCTGCTGTGCATCCTGACCTTTTTGAGGTCTCTCTCGAAGAAGCGATCGAGCCCTATCAGCTAAAAGTGGTCAAAAGCAATGGGGAGACTGCGCTTCTGGATGATCCCTATTCTTTTGCTCCTGAATGGATTACCGAGGTAGACCAGCACTTGTTTGGGGAAGGTAACCACCATCGCATTTACGAAAAGATGGGCGCTCACCCGCTCACGTTGCAAGGGGTAGCGGGCGTTTATTTCGCTGTCTGGGCTCCCAATGCAAGAAGTGTAAGTGTGGTTGGAGCTTTTAATCATTGGGATAGACGGATTCACCCGATGCAACGGCTATCTGGAGGAGGGATCTGGGCGTTATTCATCCCCGGATTAAAACCAGGGGAACTCTATAAGTTTGGAATAGAAGATACCTACGGACATTTTTACGAAAAGACTGATCCTTTTGGTTTTCAACAAGAAGTCCGCCCGCAAACGGCTTCTATCATTACGGACCTCTCCTACGTTTGGAACGACCAAGATTGGCTAGAAATCAGAAAAAAGTCTGATCCTTTGAAACGTCCAATCTCAATTTATGAGCTTCATCTAGGTTCATGGATGCATGTTCCAGAAGAAGGAGATAGATTTTTAACCTATCGTGAACTCGCTCCAATACTGAGTGAGTACGTTAAACAGCAAGGATTTACGCATATTGAGTTAATGCCAATTCTCGAACATCCCTTTGACGGCTCTTGGGGCTATCAAGTGATTGGACATTATGCTCCAACCTCTCGGTATGGCACTCCGACTGACTTTAAGTACTTCATGGACTATCTCCATCAGCAAGGGATTGGCGTAATTTTAGATTGGGTGCCTGGTCATTTCCCTAAAGATACGCACGGTTTAAGAGAGTTTGATGGCACCTGTCTTTTTGAACATGCAGACCCGAGAAAAGGAGAGCATAAAGAGTGGGGGACCCTAATTTTCAATTATGGGCGTAATGAAGTCCGTAATTATCTGGTTGCAAATGTCCTCTACTGGTTTGCCGAATATCATATTGATGGTATTCGCGTGGATGCAGTTGCTTCTATGCTCTATCTGGATTACTCACGAGAAGAAGGGGAATGGGTCCCTAACCAGTATGGGGGAAGGGAAAACATAGAAGCAATTCAGTTCTTACAACAACTCAATTCCCTGATTTTTGAATATTTCCCAGGTGCTCTTTCTATTGCTGAAGAATCAACCGCTTGGCCCATGGTTACATGGCCTACGAGTACCGGGGGATTGGGCTTTAACTTAAAGTGGAATATGGGCTGGATGCATGACAATTTAGAATATTTCTCTGTGCATCCGAATGACCGAAAATTTCATCACAATAAGCTGACATTTTCAATCATGTACTATCGTGCGGAAAATTATGTCTTAGCCTTATCCCATGACGAAGTAGTACATGGCAAGAGTAGCTTGCTCTACAAGATGCCTGGTAATGAATGGGAGAAGTTTGCTAGTGTTCGCGCCTTACTCGGATTCATGTATGGTCATCCTGGCAAAAAGAATCTTTTCATGGGTATGGAATTTGGGCAAACCAATGAGTGGAATGTCTGGACTTCTCTCGACTGGCACTTATTAAAAAATCCTGTTCATCAGAAGCTGCAAAAGTTTAGTGCTGACTTGAATCATCTCTATCGTTCGGAACCTGCTTTTTATGAAGGAGACTACTCCGACGGGGGATTCTACTGGGTCAATTGTGATGATAGAGACGCCAGCATAATCTCCTTCATCCGCCAAACAGAGGGAGGCAAAAATTTCCTTCTATTTGTGTGTAACTTTTCTGCGAATGTCTATGACCATTATCGAGTGGGAGTACCGCAGAAGGGTTTTTACCAAGAATTGCTCAATAGTGATGCTGAAATTTATGGGGGTTCTAACCAAGGGAATATGGGGGGCTTAGAAGCCGAGGCAAAGGGCTATAACGGTCAACCTTATTCTTTAGGGATGCGCATTCCTCCTCTGGCGGTTAGCATTTTCAAGTTGGTCAAGCCTTAGTTCATTAGAAGACTCTCTAAAAAAAGGGAACGATGGTCTTTAGGACTTTCCGTATCCTTAGTAGAAGAATCAACTGCCGTAATTTGGGACTTACCGCTCGCGTCTCCTGAACTTTCTGGAGTTCTTCTTGCAGCAAGGCATATTCTGCTGGGGTTAATAGACGGTTATCTTCTGGGGAGCGTGCATGTTCTATGGGCTGGAGGCGAGCTACTTCTTCTGGTATATCCTCAGGTTGAGGGGATGAGGGGACGGTCTGCGCAAAGCCAGGAGTGAGCGGCAGGGCTAGCAGCAAAAAAAGTACGAACCAGCGACGATACAAAACACGGTACTCACAAGAGCTTTTTGTGATTGTACGCTGAAGCCTGTGTGACATACTAAAAATGTACGTCTTCGATTTAGGCTATGACACAAGATTTTGAAGAGCGTTTCAAGCGTCTAGAGCAGGAAGTCAATCAGGATTCGAAGACTAATGCAAATTTCAAATGGAAGACTCCTGCCAATCTAAGTACGACGAAAGGCGCCCAGCAGACGAAGGGTAGTTCTGTTCAGGAATGGCTGTGGCTTAGCGCTGCCATCTTGGTTGTCTTATTCCTAGGTCGGATGGCCTTAGGAATGGCTTTTGGCCTTGTGTTTATGTTGCTCAACTTGGCTGTTTTTGCTGCCATTATTGCCGGTGTGTTCGCTGTTTTTCGATTATTCAAAAAGTAATGGCCGTGATTGCGGTGGGATTAGGGGGGAATTTAGGAAACCCTGCTCATACCTTTAATCTCGCGCTTGATGTGCTATCTCAAGAGCCTCAGTGGCACCTGCAAAAAGTATCTAGTTTCTATAAAACACCCGCCTTTGGACCCCCTCAGCCAGACTATCTAAATGCTTGTGCTCTTTTTGAAGTACGGCCAACACCCCATATGGTCTTAAGGGCTTTGCAGGCAGTGGAAAATCAGTTTGGTAGAGGTAGAGAGATTCATTGGGGACCCAGAACACTGGATCTGGATTTACTCTTTTATGATCAATGGGTTCTTAATACCGCTGATTTAACGTTGCCCCATCCTTTTATGGCTGAAAGGGGTTCAGTTCTAGTTCCTTTAGCAGAAATCATTCCCCATTGGTTGCACCCTCAAAAACAGCAAACAGTGTTAGAGCTGAAAAATCGATTAGTGCTCACAGGGATTGAGCTTTTTCAAACTCAGGGTCATAGGCAGTAAGTTGCACATCATCCGCCTATGTGGAGATCATGTGCGTTCCCAGCGAAACTTTCGTTCAGACTCCTGAATTGGCACATCATTGATGCTGGCAAATCGCCGCATCATCAGACCATTTTCGGCAAATTCCCAGTTTTCATTGCCATAGGCGCGATACCAGAAGCCAGAATCATCATGCCATTCATACTAAAATCGCACCGCAATACGGTTGTCCATAAAGCAGTATATTCGTGACCAACAGCTTGTTTAATTGGCTGCTGCGCAGCCGAGCTATCCTTCCCCACGTCTAAAGCCGGGGACTTGCCGCTCATTCTGGTCAACGGCATAAAAAAAGCCCCCAGAGGGAGGCTATGGAAATGCAATAGAAAGCTGAGAGGAATTGTCCTTATTCCATAATTGGCCTTGAGATATTTGATGGACTAGGAGAGGCAGAGGCAGAGAAAGGGCTGCCTTCCTCTGCGAGAGAGTAGCCACCAGCCAAGCCAGTGTAGCTCTCTTCCC
>CASBPW010000029.1 GCA_949127685.1 Candidatus Sivonenia alaskensis PMM_0068
GCATCAAAAGATAAACTAGCGGGACGAGATAAATCAGAGTGCTGCCACCAAGATTAACGGCTAGTAAATAGGTCTTTCCTATTTCCGGATTGCTGAAAAGCATGCCCACGCCGGAAGGCGAGAAGAGAAACGGCAACACCGTGACGATCGCGCCAATCACAATTCCTTGGAGAAACTGTGGTAAGAACTGGCGAAGCGCCCGGTTGTGCAGTAGATAAATCAGGAAGAAAGGCAGGGCCAGCACCATGCTCAACTTGGCTGATATGGCCGCAACACACATCAGCCCCGAAAGCATAAACCTGGACTGCCTGACGGAATAGAGTGAAACCACCAAAAGCAAAACCGGGATCAAGTCATTGAACCCCAGCAGGTAACTGGCAACGATCACGATGGGTGAAAGCCAGTAAGTCGCCAACAGCAAATGGTCTCGATCAGCAATCATTCTGCGCAACAAGAGAAGCAGTGCAAAATCTGCTGCAATCAGCGTGGCGCCATAGCCATAAATCAATTTCAAGCCCAAGACCTTGCAAAGCAATGTCAGTGGCAAAAAGAATAGCCACATGACATAGCCATAGGGGAATGCTGCAGGAGTGCCACCTTGGTCAAGCCAAACTGCCCATGGATCTAGATTGAAAGAGGTGGTGGTAGCATCTAGAAACGGCACATACCATTCGGTCACTGGCGTCGGAGAGGCAACAAATACCAACACTAATCGAGCGATTAATCCAAGCAGGAACAGCGGATTCAGGAAAAAACTTTTCATACGCAATCGGCTAACCGCTCCCACAGGTCAGGCCGCTTTGTGCAAACAGCGTCTGCCAAGATGTCCCGCTCATTCAGAATCTTGACCAGATCGGGAATTTCAGTCTCGGCATCGCGTCCCTGGAGCTCGGGGGAAACAAGACAAAGCTTGAAGTCTGCTTTCCTGAGCCGCTCTGAGTCCCCGCAACTAAGGGGGAAGCGGGTAAAGCAGTCCACCCAAACCCAGCCCACTTTACCGGCTAGCGTAAGAGCCGTTTCGATAGATTCAAATTCGGATACGCGCACGGCACAGCGGTGTTCCCCCGCCTTTGCCCACTTCACCAGGAACGGAAAAGACTGGTCGAGGAAAAAGTAGTCCTCGATGCCTTTGGACTTCATCAAGGCAATCAAACGCGCTTCGAGCCCTTCTTCTTTGACATTCAGGATCAGCGTTCCATGCTGATAGGCGGCGACCCAGTCTTCGAAGGACTCGCCCGTGACGAAAGGGTCGTGATGAATGATTAGTTTTTCACCGTAGCTACGAATATCAACTTCAACGCCATGTTTTTTGGGCGTAGCGTTAAGGTCCTGTATCGTATTGCGGCGATGCGAAATGAGTTTCATGTCTTAAGACTCTTTCTTAATTGCAAGCTGAAATCCAAAGTTCTGCGGATAAATTTTTGCTTTGCGGCCCAATTAACATTCCAGCGTGAAACACCGTGCGCACGCTCGCCGAAAAGTACGGAGAAACGGTATGTCGTGAGGCGCTTGCGGTGGGCTTGGTAATAGGCATAAAGATCAAGAGAAAAGTCGTAGGGCGGATCTTGCCACTTCTCGAAAAAGGCTCGTGAAAACATAGTGGGCTGGGCATTGATGTCCCACATTGGCTTACTGAGCAGCATGGTTTCAAAAACACTCATGCCTATCGTGAATACCACATCCGTCAAAGGGCGCCCGTAGCGTCGGCCTTTGACAAAGATGTTCAGTCCATGCTGTTCAAATAGGTCCAGTCCACGCAAGGCGTCCTGGGGGTCGGTTTGCATGTCAGCATGCGTCCAACCCAGGATTTCCCCTTTTGCCGCTTTCAGGCCCGAAAGAATTCCAAACCCATAGCCTTGGTTCTTTTCGACGCGCACACTACGACACCCTGGATACTGGGGCAGCAGGTTTTGCAGGACCTGGGGACTATCGTCGGTCGACCCATTGTCGACCAAAATGACTTCGATATCGGGGCAGCGCGTGACCTTTTTGCAGCGGTCCAATAATAAAGGGAGATTGGCCGCTTCGTTGTAGCAAGGGATGACAAGAGAAAATTTCATAGCAGTTCCGACGTCGGTTTAGCCTTGAACACGAACCACTTCATCCCGAGGAAATTGAGACTGGCCGAGACCCCGGTCGCTAGCAGGAACGCCAGCCCGGCTTCACCGAGCCACGCCAGCGCCAAGGCGTTGACCCATACATTGGCACCTAGGGTGACAGTATATAAAACAACGAAACGCCATGCACTGCCAGGTGCATGCTCCTGGTGACCAAACGTCCAGATACGGTTTGCAAAGTAGGCGAAAACCGTTCCGATCAGAAAGCCCACCGCCTTTGCCATATCGACACCGATCAAACCCATCCAAACCAGGCCGCGATAGGCTAAGAAATCAATCAATACGGTCAATGAGCCAACGATTAAAAAGAGGGGCAACTCGCGCTTGATCATGCGTTATACCAATTGATTAAATAAATGCACCGCAATCTGGCTCCAATTGAGGGGAAGAAGCAGCCTTAGTGCATTCAAAAAGCAAAATGGTATTAGCGCCCGGCAATTCAGGCACAGTCGCCCGATAACGCTCTTCCAGGATGGGAAGGGCCTCGTGCGCCACTCTACTATCCTGTTCTAGGCGATACGGGTGGCCGGTCCACTTGTGGAAACAAGACTGCCAGTATTCGAAAGTCCGCAAGTCATTGGGCGTACCCCACGACAAGAAGTTGTCTACCTCGAATAAATGACAGCGCAAGCCCAGCTCTATGGCATCGTTGATAGATGAGTCAATATAAAACTCACCGTTGATTCGTCCATCCCGGTCCATCAAATGCGCCACAACCCGGCGAAAATCTTCTGAACGACGAAATGTGAACGTGCCAAGCACGATAGGGTCCGTAGCTGGCGAGTCGAGAGGCGTCTTGACAGAGATTCCGCTTATCTGGCCATGTTCGGCATCAATCCAGCCGAACATGTTTGGCTGGCGCACGGCGTTGGCGTGCCCGCGCACGCTCCAGACGATCACGTCCACATCCGGGTTATCGATCAAGTGCTGGAAGGCTTGGGCATCGTATAGGGCGCCGTTGTCACAGGCACCAAAGGTGACCGGCCCTGGCACGGTGCCGATTGCGCGCTCAAGCGCGTCCAGTCCAATCAGAGCCGTGCAGGCCTGGCCCTGCGTGACCACGGGGATAGTTTCGATGACAGCATTTGGATACAAGCGTTTGAGCTTGTCAGAGATTTCGCGATGTCCGGGCATATCGCTTCTGAGCACAAATACGTGGTGGAGTGCTGCCGGCAAATCGTGTGTAGCCTGTGTGACCATAGGTTTCCCTGATACCGGGATAAGGGGCTTGGTGACGCTATAACCGGCCTTCACAAAACGCTGCCCCAGGCCGGCCATAGGGATGACCAATGACCCTCGAGGCGCGGACGGTGCGGTTTCTGCTGCGATCAAGCGTCTGAACGTAGCAGACCAACCGTTGTATTCCGTCACGTCTTCGGGTGTCCCCCACTGCATGAAGTGCTGAAGGGGATAAACTGCCACCGATTGGTTTGCCGCCAGCAGGGGCTTGTAGGCCAAACTGGCGTAGTATTCGCCGCCCACTTTCAACTGTTGATCCATGGTTGTGCGGAAGGCTTCGCTCAAAATTTTCCCAGAAGCGAAGTAGTAGGTTCCACTGGAGGCGAACTCCTCCATACGATTATTGGTGTAAGGTTGTTTTTCTTGAATATCCTGAACCCAGCCGTTAGTTTCACGCATGTAGGCGTAGTTGGTGCTGCCCAGTGTGTGTGGGTGAAATCCTTTATATGCCGGGATCGCTCCCGTACAAGCTGTCTTGGCAACGAATTGCTTGAAGTACTGCCAGTCCCAATAGCAGGTAAAGTCGCAGTAATTGACGACAGCCGGACGATCTGGGTCAATCAAGTAATCGACCTGGCGTACCGCGTGAATCGGCCCAAGCTTGTGGGCTGGTATACCGATGACTCGACCTGTCGGGCAGTACTGCAGAAGGATCGACTCCATGCGATAGTCGGGATTATTCAGGTGATCTTGGTTGCAGATAAAAATAAAATCCTGCTCGCCAGGGAACATGTCTATGACGTGCGCAACAATCGGCTTGCCATCGATCTCAATCAGCGGCTTGGGAACGACATATCCTGCTCGGCGAAATCGCTCGCCAAAGCCTGACATGGGAATAATAATCTGCACAACAATACCCGTCTTTGATTTTGTTATGGCCTGCTGGCGACTCGAAGGCAAACATCGCCCCGAGGAGAATGCAAAAAACTATATCATCTTAATCTGCAGGGGGGGTACGTCGTCCGTTTTGCACGATTCCGCTCATCCCTCATTCCTCGTCAACCGGGTAGGCATATCAGCCTCGGGTAGCCTGCCTGAGGAAGTTTATAAGTAAGCAACTAAAAAATTGGTGGAGCTGACGGGAGTCGAACCCGTGTCCATCCGTAGCTATTAGACTCCCATTCATTCACAGGCTTAGCCTCTATGACCCCAGAGACCGGGCGCTACATACCCAGAAGCGATGGGTTTCCCTAACTGTTCTTAAGTCGATATCCGTCAGGACTATATCAACAGCATCCGATGGGGTTTGCTTAAAGTCTTATCGGCGTGAACTTTAAGCCTCTCACACAAATCAAGGCGATTTGTGTTTACGCGGCCAAGGCCACCTTACGAGAGAAAGGAACGAAGTTGTTCGCATTTACTGTTTTGAACTGATTTAACGGGATCGGATCACTCCCGGCCTGCAGAGAAGCGGTTCGCTAGAATGTCGAAACCGTGACAGCCCCTCGCCTCTCCATTGTGGCATATCCTTCCGCGCTCCTGTAGATCGATTCGTTGTTTTTCCACTTAGATTTTGGGATGATTACGAGGACGTTACCCCAAAAACGCTATGAATCTAGCTCATCTCCTAGACCAAACAGCTACGGAGTATCCTGAGCGTGTCGCTTTCATAAATGCAGAACAGCAGCTGAGCTATCAGGAATTCCAAAAACAGTCTATGGCTTTGGCTGGGGGATTAAAACAGCTAGGGGTGGGCAAAGGAGACAGGGTGGCGATTATGTTGCCGAACATTCTGCCCTTTCCTGCTTTGACCTATGCGATTTGGCGTGTGGGAGCCCAGTTGGTCACCCTCAATCCCCTGATGAAATCTCAGGAAGTTGCATACATTCTCACAGATAGTGATGCCCTCGTTCTGGTGACCTTAGGAGCCTTAGCCGAGGCCTTGGAACTTCCGGATTATCAAGGTGCGTGGGTTGTACTCGGGGAAACTAGTCGACAGGCAGTTCCTTACCTGCAACTTTTTCAAGCGGATCCGGTCATCCAACCAGAGCCCCTAGAAGCGGATGAGGTAGTAGCGGTTATCTATACCTCAGGGACAACAGGCAGACCAAAGGGCGCCATGCTGACCAGTAGAAATCTAGACTTTGATTCAGCCGTAGCAGTCGAAGCGATAAAGTTGACTGTTGATGACCGCTTTTACTGTGTTTTGCCCTTATTTCACGTCTATGCTTTAAATGTCGCCTTACTGGTCTGTGTTCGGGGTGGTGCTAGTGTTTTCTTGGAACCTCGGTTTGTTCCTCAAGTCACCTTGAAGCATCTTAAAGAATATAACTGCACTACTTTCATAGGCGTACCCGCTCTTTTCGGTGCCCTCCTGGCAGCTTCAAAAGAAGGGGATTTGCAAAAATTGCGCTGCTGCATATCAGGTAGTGCCCCCTTGCCGATTTCTGTTCTGAACCAGTTTGAAGAAAAATTTCAAACGGTCATCTTGGAAGGGGATGGCCCTACGGAATGTTCTCCTATCACCAGTTTTAATCCCATAGATGGAACCCGAAAAATTGGTTCTATTGGTATACCCCTGGCAGGGATAGAAATGGCGATCGTTAACCCAGATACCGATGAATTTATAGCTGTGGGAGACGTAGGAGAAATAGTAGTCAAGGGCCCGAATGTATTCAAAGGATACTTGAATCAGCCTGAGGAAACCGCTAAAGTCCTCAAAAATGACTGGTACTACACCGGAGATTTAGGGTATGTAGATAAAGATGGGTACTTTTATATTGTGGACCGGATCAAAGACTTAATAATTGTCGGTGGACTAAATGTTTACGCTCGCGAAGTAGAAGAAATATTGTATCAGTACCCTGCTCTTGTGGCCTGTGCCGTAGTAGGAGAATATGACACCTTACGAGGAGAAGTAGTTCACGCTTTTGTAGAAATTAAGGAGCATAAAGACTCGATTGAGCAAGACATCATCAAATTCACCCGCGAAAAATTGGCCGATTATAAATGTCCCCGCAAAGTTACTGTCCTAGATCAGCTTCCAAGATCCTTAACTGGAAAGATTTTAAAGCGTACTTTAAAAGAAGGGTTAAAAGGTTATCCACTTAAAGAATAAGGTAATGATTAGCTATGGAGCATGGTGTAGATTATATAGAACTTCGAAGGGCTCTGCTCACTGCTACCAAGAAAGCATTTGGACAGATCAGATCTACTCTACATAATGAAAAACTATATGCCTTCGGTCTATACACAAATGCTGAAAGTAGTTACTTATATCCAACCGCGAATACAGAAGAGGGGTTGCTTCGTAAAGCACATAACTATTCAAAAGTTTATTCATTGAGTCAAGGTAAAAAAATACTGAGATGGATGCCTTGTAATTGGGATTACCATTTGGAAGGTCAGGATTATTTTGAGGAAGTTAATAGAATCTTGAATTCGGGATGGTCAAAAGATTATGGTGAATTTATTCCTGATTCAAAGATTATTTTTCAGATTTGCATGAATGTACTTTCTCTATTAGATAGCGAGTCCCTTTTTGGGGTGGCAAAAACCAGAGAATCTATACTTATTAATATTTTTACAGGTAGTCAAGAAGCAGAAGAATTAGTATCACAAGCAAGAATATTGAATAGCTTAGAAAGATGCAATCAGTTTGAGAGGGAGCTGCGTCCGGGGCTCTAAACCAGCATTAGACCAACTTCAGGAGTTAGGACAGCATCTACAAATTGCTGAGGTGCCCAAACAGCTATGTCATCACCAGGACAGCTAACAATCATCCA
This sequence comes from Candidatus Sivonenia alaskensis PMM_0068, assembly GCA_949127685.1. GTDB lineage: Bacteria > Cyanobacteriota > Cyanobacteriia > Gloeobacterales > PMM-0068 > Sivonenia > Sivonenia alaskensis. The sequence goes on from CASBPW010000029.1 coordinate 7,082, forward strand.
TCCTTCCTCAGGTCTCTCCATCGATACTCCTACCTGCCAGCATTCATACAAATCATGCTTTCCGTTCATAAAAAAAGTATAACCAGACGCTAACGTTAAAATTAGATGGGGGGATA
>CASBPW010000030.1 GCA_949127685.1 Candidatus Sivonenia alaskensis PMM_0068
GGGTAAGACGACTGAATTTTGAGCTATTTCACGCCATGCTAGGCATGGCATTCCTGCTGGTTGTTCTGATGACGCCGGCCTCGCCAGGGTGGTTTATCTGGGCAATCCCTCTCCTGATAACCTATCAGGCCACGAGCGACCGTGTCGCAATCGTGTTGACGGCTATATTTTCAGTGCTTTATGTGTTGAGTAGTCTTTTGATTACCCCCCGTGTTGGGGTGCTCGTCGACCAACTCAATGCCTGGGGGGCCTTCCAGCTCCCCCCACACCTGAATGATAAGGTAGCTTCTTTGGTCCAGACCGCGATGGTGGCGACCGGTATCATTCTTGCGGCTCGCATATGGCGCGAAACAGTTAGCCGAAACGACTATTTTCGTCTTAGTCGCAAACCGTTTGTAATCGGCGTTGCCGGCGACTCCGGGGCAGGTAAAGACACCTTTTCTGGTGCTATCAAGGGATTGTTTGGCAGCCACTCAGTAACAACCTTGTCCGGCGACGATTATCACCTTTGGGATCGCCAAAAGCCAATCTGGCAAGTAATGACTCACTTGAATCCCATGGCTAACGACCTAGAGAGATTTGCCAATGATCTGGTAGCCTTAACAGACGGGAAGAGCATCCAGTCAAGGCACTATGATCATCAAACCGGACGTATGAGTCGCCCGTTCAGCATCAACAGCAACGACATTATTATCGTGAGCGGTTTGCATGCACTCTATCTGCCTATTCTTCGAGAGTGTTTCAACCTCAGCGTCTATTTGGACATAGACGAAGGTCTGCGCCGATATTTTACACTCCAGAGAGATGTCCATCAGCGGGGGCATACCGTAGAACGAGTGCTATCTTCATTCGAAAGACGCGAGCCTGATTCTGTGCGTTTTATAAGGCCACAAGCGTCTCATGCTGATCTCGTTTTATCTCTGCAACCTATTCATTCTCGTATTTTGGAAGATGTAAGCGAAAAACATCCGCTGCGCTTCAAACTTGTCGTACGTTCCCGTCATGGGCTGAACGAGCTTTCCTTAACGAGGGTGCTCGTCGGTGTCTGTGGCTTACACGTGGACATGGTAGCCGGTAACGATGCATCCGAGGTTGAGTTTACGATCGAAGGTGAAACCTCTGCACAGGACATCGCACTGGCAGCGCAGATGATTTGCCCCCGGATTTTCGAATTCCTAGACATTCCTCCTAAATGGCAAGGTGGAGTCATCGGTTTGATGCAGTTGATCACCCTGTCTCATATCAACCAAGCACTTACGAGGCGGTTTATATGATAAAAATTTATTCTAAAGAGCGATTTCATCGCCTGCCGGATGCCATTCTTTTTGATACAGATAACACTTTGTATGAGTATGCTCCGGCTCACGCATCTGCTCAGCGAGCGGTAAGAGAAAAAGTGGTCAGCACTTTCTCAATCAAGCCTGAGGATTTCGATAAAGCCTTCAAAGAAGCTCGGCAGCAGGTGAAGACGCGACTCAAGCACACTGCATCGTCGCATAGTCGGCTTCTATATTTGCAGCGAATGCTGGAAATCATGGGACTGGGTTCCCAGGTTTTACTTGCGCTCGACTTTGAACAAACCTATTGGCGGACATTTCTTAGCAACGCCGTGTTGTTCGATGAGGTCAAGGAGCTGCTGGACGACCTGCGGTTGCTAGGGATCCCGACAGCGATTGTGACGGATCTGACGGCCCAGATTCAGTTCCGCAAAGTGGTGTACTATGGCCTGGACCACTATTTCGACTACATCGTCACCAGTGAAGAAGCTGGCTTTGATAAGCCACACGCAGCCCCCTTTCAGATTGCCCTGGAAAAAATGAGACCGAAAGGGGATTGCATTTGGATGATCGGAGACAACCCCGTCAACGACATCCGAGGAGGGCGCGAGAAGATCAATGCGGTAACATTGCAAAAAATTCACGAAGGAACACCGCTTGGTACGGGCGAGAATGCGCCTGATGCTGCATTTAATGAGTTCGGTGAGCTGCGACGCCTGATCGTCCGCCTAGGAGAGGGAGTATGAACAGCCTTGATCATCAATTAAAAGCGTCCGTCATCGAATACTGCGCTACGGTTGGTGCAGACCCGTTACTTGTCCAAGGTGCAGGGGGCAACGTTTCCTGGAAGGATGGGGACACGCTTTGGGTCAAGGCATCGGGCACATGGCTGGCAGAGGCAGCAGAAAAGGATATTTTTGTACCCGTAGACTTGCCTCACCTCCGTAGAGCATTAGCAAGTGGCGATTTTTCTGTGAAGCCCAGGCTAATCGAGGAATTGCCCCTTAAACCATCCATTGAAACCTTTCTACATGCTTTGATGCGACACCGCGTGGTGGTGCATTTGCATGCAATTGAAGTGTTGGCACATCTTGTTCGTGCTGACTCTGAAATAGGCAGTCTGTCCGATCTTGATGCCTCCATTGACTGCGTTACGGTTGATTATCATAAACCGGGTGTCGAACTTGCTGAAGCTGTTAATAGTGTTCTAGCCAATTCGCCAAACGCAAACGTGATCTTTTTGAAGAACCACGGCGTCATCGTAGGTAGCGAGGATATCGCCACAGTAAGCTCCACCTTGGACTCCTTGATTACATACTTTCGCACTCGCCCCATAGATACCGGCAACACGCATTTCCCTGAATTTACCTTGGATTTGGGTAAAGGCGTCAGTTACGTGCCAGTGACTGATGTCAGTGTGCACCAGCTAGCGACCAATCCGCGCCTGTTTGAACGGCTTAGCTCGAATTGGGCGCTCTATCCGGATCACGTAGTATTCCTCGGTGCTGCGCCACATAAGTACAAGACTATAGAAGAATTCAAGCAAAACTTATTCGATGAACGAGAACTCCCTGATGTTGTCTTCTTAGAAGGATTAGGAGTCTTCATTCTAGGCAAAATAAATCGTGCGAAACTGGCCCAATTGCGATGTTTTTACGATGTCCTATCAAGACAACCCAATGGAGTGACTGTAAGGAGTCTGACAGAAGGGCAAGTGCTAGAACTGACTGATTGGGATGCTGAAAAATACAGACAACGCATATCAATGATGGTAGTATAAGCATTTCAAATCTATGGACAAAAGTGGCGCCAAGATCCTTTTCTGCGTGATATTAACCGGCATCGTCAGTCTTTCGGTGATGGCCAGATTCACTGCCGGTCCACTTGACGGAAACTTTAATAAATATTTGATGCAGGCAGAACGTTGGGGGATTCCAGACGATTTGCGGAAACATGGCATAGAGCCACTGTATCTTGATGATTGGAATGCTGGATGGGATGGCCAGTTTTATTACTACATTGCCAACGATCTATTGGCACAGAA
>CASBPW010000031.1 GCA_949127685.1 Candidatus Sivonenia alaskensis PMM_0068
ACTATTGTCAAATAGTAGCATTAGTTAAAATTTTGGCAATTAATCCAGCTAACCACTGCATGCAGTGGTTAGCTGGATTAATTGCCAAAATTTTAACTAATGCTACTATTTGACAATAGTAACGCTGCGCAGTAGTATCGTATTGTGATTGTAAATTTTAAGTCTGACGAAACAAGGCTTATCTTTGATGGCTTTACCTCTCGTTATTACCCACCTGACATCCAAAAGACTGCTCTACGCAAGCTGCTCTTGCTCGATGCTGCCACATCAGTTAACGATTTGCGCACTCCACCTGGAAATCGATTAGAGAAATTGGTCGGTGATCGCAATGGGCAGTATAGTATCCGCATCAATGATCAGTGGCGTATTTGCTTTGTCTGGACAGATGAAAACAATGCGGATCAAGTTGAAATTGTAGATTACCACTGAGGAAAAATTCATGGAAAACAACCGTCTACCAAACATTCACCCTGGTGAAATTCTGCGACTAGAATTTTTGGAACCACTGGATATCACTCCTTATCGTTTAAGCAAAGATATAGGTGTAGCTCAGACACGAATCAGCGAAATTTTGTCTGAAAAACGCAGTATTACAGCAGACACAGCTCTGCGTCTATCGCGCTATTTTGGGAATAGTGCTCAGTTCTGGCTGAACTTACAGACCCATTACGATTTACGTCAAGCTCAGGAAGAAAATGGAGAAATTTATAGTCACATTCCTGTAGCTCAGCTTGCTCATTTAGCCTAGCTGAACATCCTGCTAACCATATGCTTGCACTTGCACCGGACGGCCTCAACACTCTAGGGATGATTCGAAAATTTGTGCCGCTGCTGAAGCTCCTGCCGTTAGGCTGAAATCCATAACGAAACCACCGCAGTATGCAGTTTCCTCGTGCGAGATAAGGAGCCACTGCTGTTCCACGCGGGGTTGAAGGGGATGTTCCCCGCCCTACGGGAAGCTGTCGGCACATTGATTGATCCCACGAAACTTCGATACATCGCCTGGAGCTATTTTGAATCCGACGAAATCGGGGGACTCAATAACTGGCTAGAACTTGCACTCGAGGCAGAACCAGTCTATACACTCGTCGGCAAGCTCGTTAGCGTAGATGATTTCTCCATTCGGCCTGCACGTGGCATGATGCCTGGCGATGTGCTGACTACGGGCAAGTATCGGTACCGTTTCTATTCTTCGCCACACTTGCCACACGGGCTTAGCGACTTGGCGGAAGTGATTAAGGAAAACTTCGATGCAGCATAATAGTCCGCGCAGCCGACCCTCAATAAGGTTACTTGTTGGATGTTTGATGTTATTTGCGGCAGTTCATACCCAGCGTTAGACCCACTGACTTGTTTACCCCAACGTACAGTACGTCTCTCCCCCCATTTCAATCCAACCACGAATCAGACCAGAGGTTGACTGAGCCGCAGCGCAACGACCCGCACCATCAATTACAATTACCCCACCTTCTCCATTCACCTTCGCGACCAAATACTCAATCCCTGCCTTCGCCGCAGCTTCCGCATCCATCCCCCGAAACTGCACAAAATCAGAAATTGTTTTTGCCAACACCGTGCGCAAAAACTGTTCCCCATAACCCGTCGCTGATACCGCGCAGGTTTCATTGTCCGCAAAAACTCCCGCTCCGACCACAGGCGTATCGCCAACCCGACCCCAGCGCTTATTCACCAACCCACCTGTTGATGTTGCCGCGGCTAGATTACCCTGAATGTCACGGGCAACAGCTCCGACGGTACCCAGCTTCTGGGATGGTTTGATCCGTTCATGATCCAAGGTTATTCGGCCGGCTGCCTGAGCTTCTGCCAACTGCTTAATCCGTGCCTCCGTGATGAAGTAATGGTCAGGGTAAATTTCCATCTGACAGAATTGAGCAAACTCCAAGGCCCCATCGCCGACCAGCATCACATGGTCACCCTGCTCCAGGACATGACGCGCTAAGGCAATCGGATTTTTAATCTGTTTGACACAGGCCACAGCCCCAGCCCTCAGATCGCTCCCATTCATCAGCGCCGCATCCATTTCTACTTTGCCTTCAGCATTGAGCACCGACCCCCGGCCCGCGTTATAGAGCCGATCATCCTCGAGGAGAGTCACACAATATTCCACTACATCTAGCGCATGGTCCCCTTTTTCCAAACGTTGACGACCCTGTTCCAAGATCGCGGTGATACTCTGCCTAAACTCTGCTTCGCTGGCCTCGTTTTTCAGATCTTCCAGGGCCCCAGCACCACCGTGAATCATTAGAGAATAGGATTTGGACATTGTTCTATCAGTCACAAAGTGATACGTAAAGAATGCTTTGAGTCGGCTGCGTTCAGCTCTCAGAAACCGTTTGGAAAGCCCTGATTCTCTTGCTTCGGCCCCCCTACGCTGACTCACCTTTCGGTGTAACTAGTTGAGTGAGGTCGCACCCAGGGACAAGCTCCTCTAATATCCTAAAGCGGATATGGTTAATGGCTAAATCTCCCAGCGTGATATGCTTCGGCAAGTCCTCAGCTGTCATTTTTACAAACCTGATCCCTTTACCAATTTCGGTGTGGTACCAGGCTAATCCCATGAAAAAACGTTCAGGATAGGGTCCCCGTTCAACGATATCATCCACATTGGATTCCATCGGCAACCAACCAACACCAGGGACATAAAACTCCAACCAAACATGGTTGAAATCCGGCTCTAGTAAAAGATTGCGGCGATCAGGATGCGGGGGGCATTTGTAGCGCCCAATCGTGCGGCAGGCAATGCCGCTGAGGCGTGCTAAGGCTAGCAAAACCCCAACGTATTCACCGCAGGAGCCAACCCCTCGCTCTAAGGCAACATCGGGGGTATCAATGCAAGGCTGGATGCCATAGGAAAGGCGATCGTAGACATAATTGCGAATTTTGAGCATCTTCCGCAGCACATTCGTTTCCGTGCCGATCGCCTCCTTCGCGGCCTGACGAATCGTGGCCGTATCCATTGCCAGGTCATCGTCATCTACCAAATAGCGTTGTTGTAACTCGGGGGAGAGTGGCAGATTGTCCTCGACATCAGCGGGAGATAGGTAATACTTGAGGCTGTACATTTCGATGATGGCCTTCCAGCCCAGTAGCCCGCCTTGATGCGGCTGAAGCTGATCAAATCGGAAGACCGCAACCTTCTGACCCTCCTGTTCTTCAATCGTAAACGGATGACCGATCGGTTCAATGCGGCGGATCCGCTGACGCAGCGTATCGGACGGCAATGCAATCCGCCACTCGACATGATTGAGGGTTACAGCTTCGAGCGGTAGCAGTTCTTCCACATAGGACAGCTCCACCAGATAACCGTTGGAGAGCGTGTAGTGCGCTGCCGGGTTATGGTGGATGTACAAAGGATGGATGAAGGTGCGATCGCGAAAAGTCAACTGATACGGGAATTCGGCATTGGGGTCATCCCGAATGTAAGGTTCTTCATGGGCATAGACGATATAACAAATCGGTTCCTGCCCATCCGCAGAAGAATAAAATGCAATGCCAGTAGGAGAGCTAAAAGGTGTGAGCGTGCTGAATTGAACTGCTCCCGTGGAGCGATCAAGGCAATAGACAGTTTGCTCCGTGCGATCGCATACCCACAGCGCCTCGTTAACCACGGTCATCGTTTCAGGACCCACGCCGGGCTGGGGTAAACGCCCAATCAGTTCGCCTGTACTACGCTCAAAAATATGGATATAGCCGGACTTCTGACAGCTCACGTACACGGTTGATTCGCAGACTGCAACTCCATTAACTGGATAGGGAAGTCGCGTAAAGATCGTCGGTATCAGGGTTTGGCGCTCGCACCAAAGCACCTCCTGCCCCTTCGCAAACCAGAACGTATCGTGCCACAGGGTCAAACTGGTTACCCCAATCCAGTCTGAAACACAGTAAGGGTTCAAAATGATCGTGTCGTTGGTGTGTGGATCAACGCAGATTAGATATCCCCGCACGGTGTCAACCGCGAGTAAACGGTCTCCATCAACCGCGAGTCCTGACAGGGCATAAACGCCGATAGGGCGAATCATAGAATGCTGCAACGAAGCATCAGGGAAAGCGTATTCAGGCTTTGGCATAAATTAACGGCTCACTACGCCCACCAAACAAAATAGTGCTCAAAGTAATAACGGGTTCGCCTTGATACTTTGGTTAGTGGATATTAGCACTAAACTTAGTCCTAGAGAGAGACCAATTCTGCAAAAGGATACAGCGTTTAATGAAAGTTGTTTATGACCCAGACAAAGATATTTTACAAATTTCTTTCGTCGAAACGACCGTTGAAGAAACGGCCCAAATCGCACCAGGATTGGTGTTGGATTACGACGAAGATGGAAATGTTATTGGATTCGAGATCAGAAAGGCATCAACAAAGGTGGATAGCCCTTACGCCATTTCCTACCTCGTTGGCGAAGCAAATGTTGATAAGCCTCAACCTATCGCTAAGGATTAGGCCCTCGAAACCATTGCTATGTTTCAATAATCATTCGTCCAGGACTCTTTCCCGACCAAATCGATAATGTGGCCTCTCAACAAATAGTCGTACTCTTCTAATAGCCGCTCAACATTCTGCCATTCGCGATCGCCAAAATGTTTCCGCAGTTCATAAATACGCTGCTGTCGACCCACTGAGCCTCGCGCAACTAAAGCACGAACCTCGTCCTGAAATTCAGTAATGGAATACTGATGAATGGTGCGCATAATCACTTCCCCAAAAAGAATTAGAACAAAAGATTAGGCCGATGATCCATCTTCCTCACGTAACGTTTTGCCAACCAAAATACGGCCGACAAATAGATGCAAGCACTGGCAAAACAAGGTACTACCGCTCCTACTCCACCTGTGTGGAGCCCCAATTGATCCCTGACAGGGGCTGATCTCAAATTGCATCAGCAATCAAACTCCGCGTTTCGCTCCACATAAGTGTATTTTACATTGTATTTTTCGTTACTGATTCAACTGGATTTTTGACGAAATTTACAATTCGCTACCTGTAGTGGTCTATATCGCGTAAATCCTTCAGAAAAACACTATTTGTGGAATTAGTCTAAACTCCAATTTAGTATCCGACTCCGGGGAAATTGATATTTCTTCCTTGGTGCTTCATGATTGGAAGTTTTGGAAAGCAGGTGATCGTGAGTAGCTATGATAAAGGGAGCCATATGATGTAAATCTATCAATGGCCTACAGTCAGAGAAATCCCGTTCCTTGTTGAGCTAACCATGAGTGATTCAGTGCGAATCTTGATGTGTGCCCCCCATCATTACGATGTCGATTACGTCATTAATCCGTGGATGGAAGGAAATATTCATCGCTCATCGCGGGAAAATGCCCAGGCGCAGTGGAATAAGCTTTACCAAGTGTTGAAAACCTACGCGACGATTGATCTGGTTGAACCTCAGCCGGGATGGCCGGATATGGTTTTTACTGCAAATGCCGGGTTGGTATTGGGCGATACGGTTGTCCTCAGCCGCTTTTTCCACCCTGAACGGCAGGGTGAAGAACCTTATTTCCAACAATGGTTTGAAGAGCAGGGCTACACGGTTCATAAGTTGCCCAAAAGTTTGCCCTTTGAGGGCGCAGGGGATGCCCTGCTTGATCGGGCCGGACGTTGGTTGTGGGCTGGTTATGGATTTCGCTCGGAACTCGATTCTCATCCCTACTTAGCCAAGTGGTTGGATGTGGAGGTGTTATCTCTGAGACTGGTAGATCGGCGGTTTTATCACCTGGACACCTGCTTCTGTCCGCTCACGGATGGGTATCTTTTGTACTACCCTCCGGCCTTTGATACCTATTCCAATCGACTGATTGAGTTGCGCGTTCCTGCCGAGAAACGGATTCCCCTTGATGAAGTGGATGCGGTCAATTTCTCCTGTAATGCGGTGAATATTGATTCCCTGCGGAATGGCAAAGCCGAACGCGTCATAGTGATGAACAAAGCCAGCGATGGTTTAAAACAAATCCTAGGTGAGCGCGGCTTTACGGTGGTCGAAACGCCGCTGACGGAATTCCTGAAAGCGGGTGGGGCTGCGAAGTGTCTAACACTCAGGATGACAGAACCTCGCCAAGAGTCTCCGCAAGCGTCTAGGATTCAAAGCCGTGTCATTCATCTCGAAGGCCATTTATTGGACTCCGGTCTTGTAAATCAAGTTCTAGACACCATTGTGGCGGGAGGCGGAAGTTTTCAAGTCCTGAACTTTAATCTTGGTGAGCAGCGCCTAGACACCTCCGTGGCGGAGGTCAAGGTCTCAGCTCCTGATGCGACCGTGATGGCTGACATCATGGGGCAATTAATCGACCTCGGAGCGATCAGTGTGTCCGAGAAAGTCTCGGAAGCTAGTCTAGAAGAGGTAACCCAGCCGGGGGTGGCTCCTGACGATTTCTATGTGACCACCATCTATCCCACAGAAGTCCTGGTTGAGGGACAGTGGGTCAAGGTTCAGGGACAACGGATGGATGGAGCGATCGCTGTGACGCGAAACCTTGAGGGGTCAGTGGCCCTTTGTAAGCTCCTACGAGATTTACAGGTGGGTGAAGCCGTGGTGATTGGCAGCGAGGGAATTCGTACCAAACGCAGCGCCACGACCCTGAAAAAGAGCACGACGGAAGAATTCAGCTTCATGGGGGCTGGGGTTTCCAGTGAGCGTCGGGTGGAACTGGTCGTGGAACAAATTGCCTGGGATTTGCGCCGGATCCGAGATCAGGGTGGCAAAGTTGTTGTCTCAGCGGGTCCGGTTGTGATCCATACCGGTGGTAGCGAACACTTGAACCGACTGATTCGGGAGGGTTATGTCCATGCGCTGCTGGGGGGGAACGCGATCGCGGTCCACGATATCGAGCAGTCGCTGATGGGAACCTCTTTGGGTGTAGATATGAAGCGGGGCCTATCCGTTCAAGGAGGCCACCGCCATCACCTCAAAGCAATCAACACAATTCGCCGCTGCGGCAGCATTGCCAATGCAGTGGAGCAGGGGGTGTTGTGTAGCGGTGTGATGTACGAATGCGTCAAACATAATGTTCCCTTTTCTCTGGCGGGATCGATTCGGGATGATGGCCCGCTGCCGGATACCAAGATGGATCTGATCGAAGCGCAGGCAGAGTATGCCCGCTTAATTGAAGGTGCTGACCTGATTTTGATGCTATCCAGCATGCTCCATTCCATCGGCGTCGGGAACATGACACCAGCGGGTGTGAAAATGGTATGTGTTGATATTAATCCGGCTGTAGTGACGAAGCTGAGTGATCGCGGCTCAATCGAGTCGATTGGGGTGGTGACCGATGTGGGGCTGTTCCTCAGCCTCTTGGTGCAACAACTCAATAAACTGACTGGAGAATATGCTCAGGTCTAGGGTGACCTTACCCCGGAAAAGTGGCTATTCCCAAAGAGTCGATACCTATGTGCTGGTGAAGATCAAACAAAATAGAAGTCTCTTTGTCTGTCAATCTATAGTTGTGGAATGAGTATAACTTCCTGAATGCAGCCGAATATCACGACAGTTCCTTTCCACCATCTTACTTCAGGGGACGTTTTATCCTTACAGCTCTACCGCTTTAGCGATAGCTCACCAGGATCTAAAGCTGGGCCTAAAGTCTATATCCAATCAAATCTGCATGGGGCAGAGATTGTCGGCAATGCGGTCATCGAGCAGCTCATTGAATGGCTGACCACGCTAGAACCCGATCAATTTCAGGGTGAAGTTTGGCTTGTGCCTGCCTGTAATCCCTTGTCTACCAATCAGCGCACCCACTATTTTTCGACTGGAAGATTTAATCCCTACGACGGAAAAGACTGGAACCGCATTTTTTGGGAGTACGAAACAGATCCACAAGGCCTGCTGAGCTTTGCTCTATCTCAGCTATCGCTAGACAGAGCCACAATTCAAGCCAACTATGCCAGGTTGATCCAGACTCAGTTTGCTCAACTAGCCGAAAAACTGCGATCGCCGAGTGGCGCACCGCTCTCAGAGCACTATCGCTTTCATCTTCAGTCCCTGTGTCTTGACGCAGAGTACCTCATTGATATTCATAGCACTTCCAATCAAGGGCTAGATTACCTTTACTATTTTCCGCATCGAGAACAAAGCGCTCAGTTCTTTGGACTGAGCTGGGGCATTCTTATAGATCGGTACGATGGAGATGCCTTTGATGAAGCATTTATCAAACCTTGGCTGGCGCTCGAAAACTGCTTTGCTCAATTAGGGCGATTGCTTTACTTCGAGAGAGAAGCTTGGACGCTAGAACTTGGCGCTGGAATGCAAATGAAGCCAGAGTCCATTCAAAAAGGCGTTTCAGGCATTCAAAACTATCTTCTTCAAAAACAAGTCATTCGAGGTGTACCGCCTAATCCATCAGACTCAAAACTGCCCCTATACTTGACCTGCACCAGTGAAGTAAAAAAATACTATGCCCCCTATGGCGGGATGGTTTATCCGACGGTCTCATTAGGAGAATCTGTAGTGCAGGGTCAGGTACTTTATAAGCTTCATGGTTTCAATAAACTGGCGCAAGTCCCTGTCCGCATTCAGGTCATAGCAGAACAAAAAGGCATCGTTTATGACCTTGCCTCTAACCAAGCCGTTAACCTTGGCGAGTACGTACTCGCAACGTTCTAGATACTCAGCTCATTTTTGAATCGGTGTCTGATTGATGACGCGACCTGGGCTAATCAATGAAATGCCCTGCCCTGAGACAGTGCCAATCATCACTGCTTCAATAACAGGTTCGCTTACGCCTTGGATCGCATTCCACTTCACGATAAAGTTTGCTCCCGAACCGCCACTGGTGTCTTCATCCGGCACAAAAAATTCAGCCGTTGCCAATGGAGGAATCTGTAAAACTTTCTTGGAATATTTTTTAACTAGACTGCCCTTTGTATCGTAGTAACGAATCGATGTCAGCAGGATTGAATCTGTGAGACTGGTGTTGCGAATACTGAGCGTAATCGCCAGAAGATATTCCTGTCCTGTCCGGTTGTAAACATGGGAATAGGCAGGGACAAAAATAGTCTGTTCTTGCCCAATCTTAGGGGTTTTGGGCAAAAAGGATGTCTCCTCATCAGGAAATATCGGTGGCAATCGAGTCAACTCGCCTACGGGAGTAGGCTTCCTCGGTGAAGATGATAGCTGAGTTGGCTGATCGGTACAGGCACCCAGTAAACCTGCTGCGATCCATGGAAAAACAGCCCGAGCGATGAGGTCTCTTGCTGCCATAAAATATCTCCAGTGACGTTATCTCGTTTTCAACACTAGCAGTCCTAGCGGTTTCCTGTTCGATTAGGACTAGGCAAGACCTTTGCCCCCGAGCATTGGTCAGAGAAAAACCAACATAGGATTATTGCTGGTTCAATTCCTCAGGTTTCATTTTTTCGTAGATTTCAAAGGGCTGATGTATCCATGGATTATCAGCTAAATAGTCTACGTAATAGTCAGGAGCGATCATGGAATGGGCTTTGTACCATAAGCATGCGGTTCGCACTTCTTCCACAGAAGTCCCATAATGTTGTTTCAACCAGTCAATAGACCGTTGAAGCGTAATCCCTGAATCCACCAAGTCATCCACAAGCAGAACGCGACTACCCATCTGTGCATTGGTCATTGCTACATTACGGGAAAAAGTTAAATTCCCCCGCACTTGGTTATCTTCTCCTCCATAGGAAGAGGCATAGAGAATGGCTAAAGGTTGGTCGTAGATGCGACAGAGAATATCGCCAACCCTTAATCCTCCTTTCGCGAGACAAACGATTTGATTGAAGGCCCAATCGGATTGATAAATCTTAACAGCGAGTTGCTCAATTTTCTGACGATATTCTTCCCAGGAAATATAGAGGTCTGACATATCAGTAAGGACCTATCGTTTGGCTTCAAAGAGCCGTGCAAAATAGAACTTATCATCGATAGCAGCTCTATGACTCAACGTCCATCCTAATTTTTGTAAGATCGCTAAAATGTCTTTTTCGCGATGCTGGTAAGCACGGGTTGTTTTGCTGGCTCCAGGGAAGAAACCACCAACCTTTTTTAAAATAGTCAAGAAGGGAGTTTTGGGAGCAAAGGTTAGCAATAGGCGAGAACGGCTCAGAGAACTCAAGTGGGCCAGCATTTTTTCTACATCTTCCAGGGGATAGTGAATCAAGACATCGAGACAAATAACCACGTCATATTTTCCGGTAATCGCTTCTACTTCCCGGACTTCAAAGTGGGGATTCTGGGTACTCGTACATGCTGTATTTCTGATTTGGATGGCTTCTCCAATCATTTTTTCTGAGATATCAAACCCAGAAACTTGTGCGCCCCGCTCGGCCAAGGGCAAACTCAAAGACCCCAAACCACAGCCTGCATCACAGATACTGACTCCGCTGAGATCTTCACCCAACCATTTGAGAACGGTATCTACGGTTTGCTGGTGACCCGTGCGGATAGATTGCTGGACTCGATTGACGGGTCCATCGCCATAAATTTTTTGCCAGCGCTCAAAACCGGTGTTGTTGAAGTACTCCCGGACTATGTTCTTATCGTTCTTCCCACTGGTTATATTCGCCGAACTGTTGATGTTTTGGGGACTCATGGCAAAGGGCAACATTGGTTAGGGGAGGTCAGCCATGCATTATCTGACACTTTCGGGTACTTGGGCGGAATTATCCATGGATAAGGCCACCCCCTAAGAGAATATCCCCGTCGTACCAAACGGCTGCTTGACCTGGTGTAATCCCAAATTGTGGCTCATCAAAGACAATTCGGGCTTGGTTGTCCTCTACTGGCACAATAGTGGCGAGGACAGGGCTGCTGCGATAGCGAATTTGCACTTCGGCGCGGATCGGCTGACTTGGTTCTGTACAAGATACCCAGTTCACCCGTTGGACGCTGGTTTCCGTTTCAAAGGCATCTTCCCGTGGACCAACGATGACCCGGTTATTTTCTACTTGGATATCTAGGACATAGAGTGGATGGGCGGCGGCTATGCCCAAGCCCTTGCGTTGTCCAATGGTGTAGTGGTGGGCGCCGTCATGTTTACCCAAGACTGCACCCGTCGTGTCCACAATCTCGCCAGCTATGGGGTCTAGATGCTCATCTAAGAAGTTGCGCATTGAACCAGCGGCTTCTACTAAGCAGAGGTCCATACTTTCTGGTTTATCGGCCACGGCCAGCCCCAAGGCACGAGCCATAGCGCGGGTTTGGTCCTTAGTGGTTTCTCCCAAGGGGAAAACAGCCCCCCTGAGTTGGGCTTGGGAGAGTTCGTAGAGGAAGTAGCTTTGGTCCTTGTTGCGGTCTACGGCGCGCCGCAGGCGATAGCGTCCATCCAGGCTATCCACCCGTGCATAGTGACCCGTGGCAATTTTTGGAATCTCTAATTTTTCTCGCGCATAATCTAGCATCAGCCCAAATTTCAGGTCTTTATTGCAGCGAGAACAGGGCAAAGGGGTTACCCCGTGCTTGTAGCCCTCGACAATGAACTGCACAATCCGCTTGTCAAATTCCTGGCGGACATCAACGACATAATGGGGGATATTCAACTGGTCACAGAGTTTGGCCGCATCTTTCATGCCATCGGAACAGCAGGAACCTTTGCCATTTAAAAGCCACAGCGTCAGCCCGGCTACTTGATAGTTCTGCTGGACCAAAAGAGCCGCTGTGACGGAGCTATCGACTCCGCCTGAAAGACCGACTACTACTTTTTCACGGCTAGACATAAGAATGTTCACACGCAGAATCAGATCCTAACACTAGAGCCCTCCATCCCTGGTGCCCGTAAATGAAGCTTTTAGTGAAAGGAATTGCATTTTGAATTCCATAATCTATAATTTCGGAACAGTTATCGGCTCCAATCGGGTTGGTCAACGGGTTCCTCTTTTTCTAATTTAAATGTCCTGAGACCCTTTGGCCAAGAAAGAGAATGACCGTTCCCTTCTGAACAAGTTTGTTTGAAAGGTGCTCATGTTTAAAATTGTTCTTCAAATGTCTGAATCGCCCATTATCAGGGAAACAAAGCAGTCACTCGAAACGATGAGTGTTGATGATCTGCTCTGGTATTTTTCCGGGATGATCAATTTCTGTAATACTTCTCAAGAGCAATCCTTTTTGCTTGTTCCTGAGACTTCCTTATTGAGCTTCCTGGATGATTTCTCTAAGATTATTCAGAATTTTCAGTTGCCTAACGGTACTCCTGAAGGAATGGTTGAAGACTTGGATGGGAACTTTTCAATATTATTCAGTATGGTGAATGAAAGAATTCATATAAAAGACGCATTTTTGGAGTCAGAGTTTACCGTCAACAAAGCTGATTTTATCTTTGAAGCTAAATCATTTATTGTGCGCTCTATGCAAGAGATTGAAAATCTATTCTCTGACCTAATTGAAAATCCTAGCTATCAGCAATTAGCTACTGATATAGAAGAACGCATAAGGTGATCCAGGAAGCTATTTATTATACTTTTGATTAAAATCGGACTCACTCATGTAGGTAAGATGAATAGATTCAAAGGCCGCTTTAAACCCTATTATACTTATGCCTAAAGCACTTACGATAAAAAGAGGGCTGGTATAGAAATCATTGGGGTAGGAACTGATCGCTAGAATAATGCCAATTGTAAAAATGACGAGAAATCCTATTTGGATAAAGCCTCCTTTTGAGTCACCTAAATAAAATTTATGTACAGCAAAGGGACCTAAAAATAAGGCAATGATAGCGGCGATATCTTTAGACTTCTCTGACACTAGCGTTTCCTATACCTGAACGGATAAGAGCACAACTGGGTAAATCCTCCCTGGCGCAATAGTCTATCCTCTTTGTTCTCTCCGCAAGAAAATGACAATGAACCCTGAAGGACAAACCTGGTCATCTAATCCTCATCGTAGCGTGTCACCTCCCTAGATGGCACGAGGGTCTATACAAATCTGACCTTCGCCAGAAAGTCATGCAAGCGGTTGAATGATACTTTCTAGCGAGAGCCGAGTTGCTCCCCTGTGTCTCCTCTACTCTACGAGAAGGCTTTGCCTATAAGGAGGAATAGTCAACTACAGCTCAAGTATTTTTTCAGGAAGGGGGTCAACAGTAACTTGGATCTGATTAGCACAAGCTTTCGCTCGTTCTCTGGCTTCTTCTATCGTATTCCCCCAAGCCAAAGCAACTCCCATCCGTCGATTCTTTCGTCCTGTCGGTTTACCAAAAAGCCTGAGCTTACTAGTAGGAACTTTGAGGGCTTCTTCGATTCCGGTGAATGCAGGACTGTCGCCAGCCTCAGAGGCCAGAATTACAGCAGAAGCTCCTGGTTTGATGAGTTCAATAGTGCCAATCGGCAAACCAGTAATTGCCCGTACATGTAATTCAAACTCAGACATATTTTGGCTAATCATGGTGACCATGCCCGTATCGTGAGGACGGGGGCTGACTTCGCTAAAATAGACCGTCTGTGGGCCTTCTCGGTTGCCTTGAATAAAGAGTTCTACGCCAAAAATTCCTCTCCCTCCGAGGGCCTCTGTAATTTGATATCCCATATCCTGACATTGCTTTAACGTATCGGAGTTCAGGGGACAAGGTTGCCAAGACTCTCGATAGTCGCCACTGATTTGGATATGGCCAATGGGAGGGCAAAAAGAAGTTCCTTCCTCTGAGCGTACAGTGAGGAGTGTAATCTCCGTATCAAACTCAACAAAGCCTTCTACGATTACCCGTTGACCTTGAGCACGTCCCCCAGACTGAGCATAGTTCCAGGCTGGTTCGATGTCGGCAACGGTGCGAATCATACTTTGGCCTTTACCCGAAGAACTCATCACAGGTTTAATCACACAGGGCAAACCCAGTTCTTGAACCGCTTGCAGATACTCTTCTGAACTTTTGGCAAAGCGATAGGGAGAAGTCTTCAACCCTAACTCCTCTGCGGCTAAACGTCGGATACCCTCACGGTTCATGGTGAGTTGGGTGGCTCGGGCCGTAGGAATCACGCGCCAACCTTCTAGTTCCAATTCCAATAGAGTTGCTGTGGCAATCGCCTCCACTTCTGGGACAATCAAGTCCGGTTTGACCAATTCCACCAATTGGCGCAGACTGTCTCCATCTAACATATTCAGAACATGGGCTTGATGGGCAACCTGCATCGCGGGCGCATGGGCGTAAGCATCGGCAGCGATCACTTCTAAGCCAAGCCGCATCGCTTCAATCACGACTTCTTTACCCAATTCTCCGGAGCCTAAGAGTAGGAGGCGACGGGCAGTGGAGGTCAGGGGCGTACCCCAGGGTTTTGGTGGCGAGTTCTGCATCGGTTCTGCTGCAAGCCGATTACGCTCTCATCTTACCTCTACAAGTACCCAATTTTATTGAGTCTTGGGGCGAGCCCACCACAGAGAATGTGCGCAAGATTGCGACATCCCAAACGCAGGAGAGTATACTTTCTGCATCGGATAAGGCTGAATACCGTCTATAAGGATTCGCCAGCTGCATATCACCCTCTTGCTGACAATCCAAATTAACTTGAGCTTAAGGGCCAGGGAGCTAAACCCGAGAAGCAGTAAAACTCTGATGGTACTGTTGCCATTGTTGATAGAGGGTCAAACCACCTACATATCCATAACCGAATAAGTAAAGCAGTAGAAAAGGCAGAACCCCATAGGCGTGGAGTTCCCAAGCCAAACTAGCCGCTTGAAAAGCATACCAGCACAGAAATAATTCACTAAATGTCACAGGATCGAGGGTGAGGACATAGCGTTTATCTTGCCAACGGTCTGAGCGATTACGAATATCAAACTTTGGCGTCCGTCGAAACGTAGAAGTGGGGTTGAACAGCGCAGAGAACACAGCTCTGGTATTAGATAGAGAAATTCCTGTACCCAGTACAGCCAGCAAAACCACTGTGCTCAATTGTTTAATCCAAGATTTGGGATGCAAATCTCGCTGGGCGGTGGCATATAAAAGAGGGGGACCGAAGGTAGCCGGGACCATAAGGGTTCCCCAAACGATGCTTAAGGGATGGTGGGGCACCCATGCCACCGTTAGCAAAGGCCAGGATAAGAGCAGAATTACCACCATCAAGGGATGGACAGCATAGCCTGTCAGATGCAGCAAAGCTTGAATCTTTTGCAGTAGCGGTCTGCGACTCCAGAACACAGGCCCTAATAATTTACGGGCACATTGAATACTGCCCTTCGCCCAACGAGATTGTTGGAGCTTATAGGCATTAATAGCTACGGGCAATTCTGCAGGAGCCACGACTTCATTGACGTACTGTAAACGCCAGCCCTGAAGCTGAACCCGATAGCTGAGGTCCATATCCTCGGCTAAGGTATCGCTTTGCCAATTTCCTCCCTCGAGGATGGCTTGTTTGCGCCAAATGCCCGCTGTACCGTTGAAATTCAAGAAATAGTGATTGCGGGAGCGAGCCTGCTGTTCCACATTGAAATGTCCGTCGATCCCCAAAGCTTGCAGGCGCGTCAATAGAGAATAATCGGTATTGATATGGCCCCAGCGGGTCTGGACAGCCCCTGTTCTGGGGTCTTGAAAATGAGGCAATGTCTCTTTCAACCAAGGACTGGAAGGAAGAAAATCTGCATCAAAAATAGCAATGAACTCCCCGCTTGCTTGGTAAGTCCCCTCCGCCAGAGCCCCCGCTTTATATCCTTTGCGGGTCTGACGATGAAGGTACTGCACCTGAAACCCTTCGTCGTTTAGGGTCGTCACCATGTCCTGCAGCAAAAACTGGGTTTGGTCCGTGGAATCATCCAGGACTTGGATCTGTAGGCGCTCTTGTGGATAGTCTAGGGCCGCTATAGCCATTAGCAATCGCTGGGCCACATAGTATTCGTTGTAAATGGGCAACTGAACAGTAACCAGGGGCCATTCTGCCAGGGTTGGAGGAATGTGGTTGGTGCCCCGATGTCTGCGCCAGACCAACCAATAGGCATTGAGGCCATAGCAGGAGAGCCAAAGCGCAGCGAGGTTGTTCACGATCAGGAGAACCAGAATCAAATCATGGGACATAACTACGGAATTTCCTGCATTTACAGCCAATTTCTCTTCAAGAGCACGTCAATTGCACCCAAGCTAACCTATTCAAAATAAGCTTGAAGAGCGAGGATGCTACGTCACGGAGTGTAAAAAGTGCCTACGGTTTGTGCGCTATCCCATAAAAAGGTGCCGCTAGGGTGCATATAATAGGCTTCTGATGGGCGGTTGGCCGAGTGGTTATGGCAGCGGGCTCATAATCCGTCGGGGAAACCCACCGTTGGTTCGAACCCAACACCGCCCAGAAATTCTTAGACTCCGAGTGTAGATTTACCAGGCAAACGAAAACTCCACGCTATAAATAGCCTGGATACCCCTCATCGAAGAGGAAGGGGATGAATCTAGGGAATCCTGCATTCTATAAGCATTACCTTTAATTCATCCATGGCTACTTCTCCTCTTTCTCCCCTAGTGGATGGCCTTGTCACATACAAGGCTTGGCAGCAGAAGGTGGAGCAGCAAATCCTTGCTAGATTTCCAGGCACTGCTCCCGAAGAATCAATCCCCCTAAGGACTTTGGTTCAAGCCTTGGTAATTGTGGGTATGATCGCCACCGATGTCGCTTCTGGGAGCTGGACCAGTCTGTGGGCGGCTCCTGCCAGCATCGGGGGAGCCCTATTTAGCTATTACCGTCGTAAAGAACGCAATATTCCCGTCAAATTTCTATTAGCCATTGCCATGCTGGTGGCGCTGGGATTATTTTTCAGTAATATTCTTGGGTCCCTGAACGATACGCGTCTAGCCCTCGCCTTACTGCTCATTCACCTGCAGGTAATCCATAGTTTTGACCTGCCCCGCCGTAAAGATTTGGGCTATTCGATGGCGATTGGCTTGGTGCTTTTGGGTGTGGCCGCGACCCTTAGTGAGACCCTTAGCTTTGCTCCTTGGCTGATTCTCTTTATCGCCTTGACCATACCGATGCTTTGGTTGGATTATCGCTCCCGTCTCAAGCTGAGTCCTGGTCTATCTGCCTTCACCGTGGGCGCGGCTGGGTCTAAGACTGGATTCACGGCTCCTTGGCTTCTTTGGGGCGTGAGTTTTCTGGGCGTCATGGCCTTAGGAGGGATTATCTTTGTACTCCTGCCAAGGTTTCCAGGCTATCAATTGCGGACCTTCCCCGTATCCCAGACCATTCCCCTGCCCAAAGATTTTCGGCCTGCACGGGTAAACAATCCTGGTTATCCCAGTAGAGCAGCACAGAAAGGAGAAGGCAAAGCTTCAGAGAGCTCGAACAAAGGAGAAACCTTCAACTCGGACTATTACAGCGGGTTCAATGACCGGATCAACCTGAACCTGAGAGGTATCTTGAGCCCGAAAATGGTGATGAGGGTCAGGACACAGGGAGCTTCTTTTCTGCGGGTGACCACCTTCGATCAATACACCCGCCTAGGGTGGCAAACCTCTGAGGTAAAAGCAGTCAAAGTCTTTCGACAAGAACCCTTCAGTGTTTTTTATCCACCGATCAACCTGATCTCCGGAGCAACAGGAAGCACTAACCTATCCACCCAGCGCATTGTCCAAACCTATTCGATCACCGCTGATCTGCCCAACTTTATTCCTACCGTTCCTTGGGTGAAAGAGCTTTATTTCCCGACCGAACAGGTAGGCATAGACCAGTTAGGCATCTTGCATGCTCCGATCAATCTTTTAGCAGGGCTTACCTATACTGCTATTTCAGAAGTCCCGCTCCGGGATGAAACACAGTTACGCAAGATTTCCCGCTCCTCCTCCATCCCTACAGCCATCCGCAATGCTTATGGAGCCCTACCGAGCGGGCTCAATCCAGCCATTCATCAACAGGCTCTGGCGGTCACCGCCAAATTCTCCGATACCTACAGCAAAAGTCTGGCCCTAGCCCAGTACCTCAAGCAAAACTACCGCTTGGGTACTCCTGGTGTTTTCCAAGGAGAAGTCACGGAGAGCTTCCTCCTGAAAGAGAAGAAAGGGTATCCCGAACACTTTGCTACCGCCTATGCGGTTATGCTCCGTTCCTTGGGCATTCCCAGTCGCTTGGTCACGGGCTTTATGCCAGGGACGTTTAATGCCTTCACGGGCTATTATGAGGTGTGGAACACCGATGCTACGGCGATTGTGGAAGTCTACTTCCCCCGTTACGGATGGGTAGCCTTTGACCCAGTACCCGGACGTCCTCTGATTCCACCCACCCCCGATAAAGCTCAAACCTTTGGGGTGGCAGAACAAACCTGGAATGCCTTGGTGAAACTCCTACCAAGCCCGCTCACCCAAGCCATTGCCTCAGTCACCGGAACTGTGGGGGGAGTGCTGAATGGAATTTTTGTCTGGGCAAGCTTTCTGGTTCAGCGCTTAGGCTGGTTGGGAGGCTTGATCCTAGGGGGAGGCGCTTCCGCCTTGGTCTTTGCAGGATGGGGCGGAGTCTTAGGCGTCAAAAACTGGCGCTATCGCCATAGTTTAGCGAAACTTCCCCCAGCCGAAAGAGTCTATCAGCGCCTGTTAGACCGACTGGCCCAGAAAGGAATCATTAAAGCGCCCCATCAAACCCCTAGAGAATTCCAAGAGACCCTCCAACTGCAGGGATCTGAAGGAAAAATTCTGATCGCCATTACGGAGGCATACGTCCATTGGCGTTACGGGGAACAAGCCTTAGCCGAGACTGAAGCACAGGCTTTAATCAAACAATTGGAGCAATCCTTCGCCAAGGATTACGCTCAAAGGGCATATAGGTTACTCTAGTTTTTGAGAGTACACCGAAAAGCTTCAGAGAGTCTTAAGAACTGTACGACTACCATGCCGAGAGTCTATCTGTAGATTATCTATCTCAAACACTTCTCAATAAAGGTTGATATATACCTATGGTTTTTAGTCCCCCATCCGTAGAAGCCGACCAAGGCTACCCCCCCGAGCTTTGCCCTGCGTTACCCAAATCTCTTGTCCGTCTTTGTGAAATTTCTGAGAACTACTGGTGGACCTGGAATGAAGACGCGCTCACCGTATTTCGGGAAATGGATCCTGACCTCTGGGAGAAGACAGAGCATAACCCTGAGCGCATGATCAAAGAAGTTTCCTATCTGCGTTTGGCTGCCCTCGCCACCGATGTGAACTATCTCAAAACGGTCAAGCGCATGATAGTGGCCTATGACCACTACATGGCCGCAGAAGACACCTGGGCAAAGCGAACGATGCGCGACCCCGATACAAAAATTGCGTATTTCTCTGCTGAGTATGGCCTGCATGAATCGCTCCCAACCTACTCCGGCGGTTTAGGAATGTTGGCAGCGGATCATCTAAAATCTGCCTCTGACTTGGGGGTGCCGCTGGTTGCCTTGGGCATTCTCTATCGCCAAGGTTATTTTAAACAGCGCTTGAATCTTGAAGGCTGGCAAGAAGAAATTTATGAAAGTGCCAACTTTTTTAACCTACCGATCAGTTTGGTTCGGGATAGCAGCGGCAATCCAATCACTATCGATGTCAGAATCCGTCAGCGGACCGTGAAAATCCAAGCCTGGCGTGTGGAGGTGGGCCGGATACCGCTTTATCTATTGGATACGGACATCCCCCAAAATGACCCCACCGACCGTTGGATTACGGCACATCTCTACGGGGGTAATAACGATACCCGGATGGCCCAGGAGATCATTTTGGGCATTGGTGGCGTGCGCCTGCTGCGCAAGCTAGGGATTCAACCGAGCACCTACCACATGAATGAAGGTCATGCCGCCTTCTTGACCTTAGAGCTGCTCCGGGAAGAAGTAGAAAAGGGCACTACGTTCCTGGATGCCGAACCGAAGATCCGCCAGCAGTGTGTCTTTACGACCCACACCCCCGTACCGGCAGGGCACGACGCCTTCACGCCTGATTCCATGGACACCTTCTTTGCTTCATTCTGGCCTGCCCTCACCCTCAATCGGGAACAGTTTCTGAATCTAGGAGCCCGTCGCGCAGGTGACCCCTGGGAACCTTTCAACTTGACGGTGTTAGCCCTACGCTATGCCCGGAAATCTAACGGGGTCAGTAAACTCAATGGGGAAGTTTGCCGGAAGATGTGGCATGTTCTCTACCCAACCAAGACAGAAGATGAAGTCCCGATTGGCTCGATTACCAATGGGGTCCACGCCCGCACCTGGATTGCGCCCCTGTTCTGGAACATGTATGACCAGTATTTGGGCGAACATTGGGAAGAACATATGTGGGACCCCGAGGTATGGGCCAATGTGGACAAAATTCCCGATGAAGAGCTTTGGGAGAATAAAGCAGCCCTGCGCGAGCGCTTGGTTTCCTTTACCCGACATCGGGTGCTCAGATCCCGCCGGGAGCGGGGAGAAGACCAAGACCGCATCCAGGCGGTTGGCAATCTCCTAGATCCCCATACGCTCACCCTTGGTTTTGCCCGTCGATTTAGCACTTACAAGCGGGCCGATCTCATTCTCCGGGATTGGGACCGAGCAACCCGAATTTTCAGCAATGCCAAGAGACCTGTCCAGATTGTCTTTGCAGGTAAGGCGCACCCGAAAGATGATGAAGGCAAGCGCCTGATCCAAAGAGTGATGGAATGGTCAAGAACGCCCGTTCTCTATCACCGCGTAGCTTTTATCGAGAACTACGATGCCTATGTGGGGCGCAATCTGGTCCAAGGCGTAGATGTCTGGCTCAACAATCCTCGACGCCCCTTAGAAGCCTCTGGAACCTCTGGCCAAAAAGTAGGGTTTAGCGGGGGTATGAACCTTTCCGTTCTCGACGGATGGTGGCCTGAAGGCTATAACGGCAAGAATGGCTGGGCGATCGGCGATGGGGTAGACGACCCAACCATTCAGGATGATATTGATGCTCAATCGCTCTATGACCTGTTGGAAAAGGAGATCATCCCCATGTTCTATGAGCGAGATGAGCATGGATTGCCCCGTCGCTGGATTGCTCGGATGAAAGAAGCGATCCGCACTCTAAATCCACTGTTTAATACAGACCGGATGGTATCGGAGTACGTCACCCAAATCTATGAACCGACTCAGGCATCGGCTTTACCCTTAACCGTGGCCATAGTCTAGGTTCAATCCAGAGGTAGAGTTGTAGCAGATTGCTGCAGCGAGCAGTTGTTGAAGGGGGTATTGATACCCCCTTCAACAGACAGATTCCTAGAGGAAACTAACATGCGGTTGCTCTACGAAAAATCTATTTCCTATCGGGGATATCTGATTATTCCGTTTAGGTTTGTGACAGCTTCACGCTTTTGCTCGGAACCCCTATATTCCTATATTTTATTGTCTGAATTGGGCCATGAAGGCCACCTCCATAGGGCTGAAAACCCTGGTGGCCTATGCACGTATAGTCCCGAAGGGGTAGTCGCTATCGCGCAGGAATATCTAGTGACTCATTTGCCGATCGACTCTAGCTATTCTAGAACCAATCCCAAAACTGATTATTTTAAAAATCGGTATGCCTATCGGGACAATCTGATTATCATCTTTGAAATGGGGGGCAAGTATTTCTATGATCACTATCCTCCCGACAATCTCCACAATATTGCTGCTCCCAAAATATTCACCAGCGAACAAGATTGCATTGATTGGATTAAAGACGGTATGGATCGTATCCATGTAGACCAGAAAGTTCAGAGATAATCTCCGTCTTCTCAGCAGGAAGATCGGGGAGAGTTCCTAATTCACCAATGCTTCTTTTTTTGCAGTCTGTTGCCCCGAGCGCACTAATTTTTTAGCCTGTTCGTGTTCTGCATTAGTCCGACTAAAAATATGGGTGCCGTTATATCGGGCCATGAAATATAGGTAATCTGTATTCTCAGGCTTCGCCACTGCTTCTAGACTAGCTTTTCCTGGAGAAGCAATGGGTGTAGGCGGTAACCCAGCGGTGACGTAGGTGTTGTAGGGAGATTTCTGACGCACCTGAGCATAGGTGAGATTTTTCTCAGCTGTTTGCTTAAGGTTAAATGCATACTCCACCGTCGGGTCAGACCCCAATGGAATCTCTTTGGTCAAGCGATGCATAAAGACCCCACTAATTAAAGGTCTCTCCTCGGGGACCGCAGCCTCTTTTTCGACAATGCTCGCTAGCGTAGTGAATTCCACTAAAGAAAATTTACTTCCACTCTCTTTGTAAATAGGCAGAGCTACTTGTTTATAGCGGTCTAGCATAGCGTTCACCACAGCTTTAGGGGTCAGCCCATCCTGAGGCAGCTCATAGGTATCAGGAAAGAGAAACCCTTCTAATCGGTCAATATTCTTAGGAATCCAGGAACGTTGGAGTCGTTCAGGGCCAATGGTCAAGGCGAGAAACTGCTCCGGGGTATAATTTACGGCTTCCGGGAAATAGCCAGTCTGCTCAAAATATGCAGCGATCTGCCTAAGGTTCCAACCTTCTGGGATTGTGAATCTATCCGTGAGGACTTTACCTTCATGAATCTGCGTAGCAATCTCTTCGAGCGATTGATTGGGGTCTAAGCGATAGGTACCGGCCTGGAGGGCCTTATCCCAATTCTTCTGAGCAATCAGGAGTCGCCAGGCATCAGCAGAGCGAATAATCCCTTTTTTTGCTAATAAGTTACCGGTGGCGATGGTCCCAGAGCCTTTCGGGATTAGTACCACGGTGGCTTCTCCACCGATCGGCTTGAGAATATCTTTCCACCAGAGCCAGCCGCCAGCACTCACTAAGGCTGCGACTAACCCCACAATGATCCCGAGCGCTCTTTTTTTAATGGCCGTGGTCCTCTGCTTTATCTTCTTGTAGGCGGAGAAATTCTTCAAATACGGGCATCAACTCATCGGTCTCTTTCGGCGCGAGGAGGCGAGCTGTTGTGCTTCCCTGCGTCTGGTCTAATTCTACAAAAAGAATGACTGGCTCCAAGGGGGTAAATACGGCATATTCCCGGTCATCTTCGAGGAAAGAAGCAAGGAGCTGGTATTCTTCTTCTTCTCCCTCTTCTTCACAAATGGTGTAGATAGAGTCTTCTTCCTCCTCTTCATCTTCCTCGTCAGGAGCAGGGACATCTCCTTCCACCACTAAAACATAGGCAGAATCGAGCAGACTGAGGTCTTGTTCGGCTAGAACGGCACGCGCATTCGGAAAAACTTTGACCACTTCTTCATCGTCTAAGTCTTCCAGCGTAGGCTCTTCTTCATCATCACTCCAGGCCATTACCCGCACAGGGGTGAGATTGGGCATCACCAAACCATACACCTTGCTTTCAAGGGGGATTTGCTGCAAAAGCTCACAGTCTAGCGTGCGCCCTTTTTCATCGGTTAAAACTAAGGCTTCACTGGTCATGGGGTCGGTTCCTCTGAGATAGCAGGAGATGACTGCCAGCGTCGCTGGTCGAGCCATTGCTGGAGAATGAGCACAGCAGATTCTTGGTCCACAAGCGCTCGTCGTTTGGCCGCTGAGATGTTTCGCGTAAGGAGGGTCCGCTTAGCTTGAACGGTGGTTAGACGTTCGTCAACATAATGAATCGGAAGATTGAAGGCAGTACCCAATTGATGGCCAAAACGTTGGACCTTCTGGGCTTGCTGACCCACGGTACCATTCATGTTTCGGGGAAGCCCCAAAATCAAGGCATCCACACGACGGACTTGAATCCAATGCTGCAGCTTCGCCAAATCTTGCTCCAGGTTTTGGCGTTCAATCGTGCCTAAGCCCGTTGCTACCAGACCTGTTGGGTCAGAGCCAGCCAAACCAATACGGCGGTCCCCCACATCTAATGCCAAAGCTGAGACCATAGTCTCCCAAAAACCCTTTGGACTATCCTAAAGGGCGATGGTACCGGATGCTAGTTTTTTGCCAGATTGGTCTTGGAGAGGCGCGCTATATCGCATCTGTACATGTCGGGGTTTGGCATGGCCAAGCCCGAACAGGATGTATTCATGCAAGGGCTAGATTTGATCTTTCTTTTCAGCAGTCTAGCAAAGCAAGATTTAAAATATCTCTATGCAAACCGTTATTTTGCTCAATTTCACCCTAACGCTCATTTGTTTGCTCCTCCTGTTCCAGGTAGTGCGCTTGTTGCGGGTGGTGACCGTCAAAGCTCAGGAATTAGAAGAAACCGTTGAGACCTTAGCCCTGAGCCTGCCGCAGATTCAGGTCCAAATCCAACAGGGCCACAATAAACTAATCGCTTTTCAGCAAGCACGGCAGGTCATCGGTGGCGTGCTTCAGCAATTGCCAAAGGTTTACCGTTTTCTGCGCAATCGAAAACGACGGAAAGCAGACAAGAGGAAATAAACGATTTAAAGTAGGAAAAAGTGGATACCGTTTATGGCTGACGACAGTACTGGAAATTTCCTGGGAGGCTTTGTCCTTGGAGCCATGCTTGGAGGGATGACCGCCCTACTCCTTGCTCCAAGAAAGGGTAGCGAAACCCGTCGCATCCTGCGCGACTCCGTCGATACGCTGCCTGACACAGCTGAAGATACGCTAGACAACCTCCAAGTCCAAGCAGACCGCTTGGTCAAACAAACCCGCCATAGCTTAGATGAAGCGGTGGAGCGATTCCAAGACGCCTTGGATGCCGCTCGTGTCGCTGCGACCCGCAAGCGCAGTGAATTGGACCCAGGGGCTCCTCCTCCGGAAGGGGCCGACATTATTCCAGAGATTGAGTCTTCGTGATGGACCCTCAATTCTGGTTAGGAATTTCAGCAGGCCTTTTGGGAGCGGCGCTGTTAGCCCTTGTTTTAGCCCTGCTCCCCCTGCTGGCTCAATTGACCCGCACGGCCCGCAGTGCGGAGCGTCTGTTTGACTTGGTAGAACGAGAATTGCCTCCGATTCTGGACTCCCTCCAACAAACCACTGCTGAGGTTTCAGATATTTCCCAAGAAGTAGGTGGTGGTCTCAAGCGAGTCAACCAAACCGTGGATGCCGTCGGTACGGGCTTGGGCGTTTTTCAGACCGGAGTCTCTCAGGCCAATATACGTTCGCAAGCATGGGCGGCTGGCGCAAAAGCAGCCTGGAAGACATTGAGGCAAAAACCCGGAAACAGACAAGATCTGATTAAGTAAGTTGAGAGACTGTTCGCAGATTAAGCAGTTTCCCGTACAATATTGCTGATCATTCCTCTTGTACAGTGGAGACAAGGCGTTATGCCTAGCACTATTATTTCTTTGATTCTTTTGTTCATCCTTTTGGCCATGGGACCAGCGGTGATCTTCTTCTGGTGGCTCAAGAAGGGTTCTGTAGGTTAGGTAGATTCAGACAGTTTGACAGGCTAAGACGGGTTCAGTAGCTTAAGAAAGTACCCGACAAGGTACAGAGACCCGCATAGTACGGTCTGTTTATTTTTTGGCTGTTCTTTTATTAGGGCAGCTAAAGCATTTTCTAAGGTTGGATAGGCCTCACACTGATCCAAGTCAGGACAGATGCGCCCTGCTTCCTGGGCTAAGGCCTGAGGGGAAACCGTAGCGGCAGATGGCACCGGAACGGCAGAGAATTGGTCTCCCGGTCGCAGGAGGAGTTGGAGCATGGTGCTGGAGTTTTTAGTATTCAGAATGCCCATGATCCAATGGACAGGTTCTTCCCCCAAGTAAGAACGTAGGGCTAGCGCTGCTTCAGCATTGTGGGCTCCATCTACTAAGAGCTTATAGCCTTGATAAGTCACTTGCTGATAGCGTCCGGGCCATTGTGCTTGTGCTAATCCCTCTTTGAGAGAAGTGTCCGATAAACCTAGTAAACGCCCGACCTGTAGAGCAAGGGCACTATTCTGGCCCTGAATGTTTCCTAACAGACCCGTAATGTAAGTAAAATTCCCCACGCACCATCCTGATGGTGTGGCTTGGGCAGGAGGCACAAGATATAGCAGGGCCTCCAGTTCTCTAGCTTTTTCCTCAATTACCCATAGGGCCTCTGGAGGTACATTCCCGACCACTATCGGCACGCCTAATTTGATAATGCCTGCTTTCTCCCTGGCAATCGCAGCAAGCGTATCTCCTAGACGATCCTGATGATCTAGACCAATGCTGGTAATCACCGTCACTTCAGGATGCTCAAAAACATTGGTGGCGTCTAAGCGCCCGCCCAAACCCACTTCGACCACGACATAATCCAGCTTCTCTTCAGCAAAATAACCAAAAGCAGCTGCCGTGAAGGCTTCAAACTGGGTGATTTGGAGATGAGGATGCTGTTCTAAGATAGCCGCTACTTCTTGAAGGGCTTGATTTAAGGCTTCTGGCGTGAT
>CASBPW010000032.1 GCA_949127685.1 Candidatus Sivonenia alaskensis PMM_0068
AGCACAGGAACTATCCGGCGATGGTTTGGAGAAATAGTTGGATACTTTGAAAATCGAACAACGAGCGGGGTGGTGGAAGGAATTAATAACAGGTTAAAGTTAATTAAGCGGTCGGGTTACGGGTTCAGAAACTTCGGCAATTTTCAACTACGCTGTTTAATGTGCTGGCATTTTCATATTAAGCCAGCATAGTTCAGCCGATAGAGCCAAAAGTTAAGACTGCTAATTCAGTGAAGACGCAGTATAAACAACATCCCGTTGCTGTCGACGAAAGGCTTTTTGGAAGGCATAGGCTTGCACGTAACCGTAGGCTTTTTGAGGTAATAGAGCTAAAAGGTAAATAGCGCCTATGGTCATCAACGTACGTTGAGGCTCTTTGATCATTATGCGTCCATCGGTCACGAGGGCTTCATGAATTAACTTTAGGGCTAGATGCTTATCCCGCAATTGCCAGGCTCGTCGTGCCAGATAGCGCAGTTGATAGGCTCGTGCCAGAGAACCCCACTCCTTTAGCAACTTAGGATCGTAGATTTTGATTTTCTCCATTACCCGTTCCCAGGAGGCCAATTGCTTGGAAACACTAGCAGACAGTCCGCCTCCATTGACCCGATACAGAGTGAGCGGTTCTGGGATCCCCTCAAATAACCAGGAGGTCTGAATTGCCATCCTTAGCCAGCATTCAATGTCTTCTGATTGGCGGAAGGAATCATCAAAGAAAAAGTCTTCTACAGCCCCATAGAGGTCTTTCTGGACGCTAATTTCCTGAAAGACCTGACGACGAATTACGGGCGCAGATCCATTGCCTATCGGATTGCGGCAGAGAATGTCTGGGGTGGTAATTTCTTTGAGTTTGGGCATCTGGTAGTAACCCAGCGGCTGGCTATCCTCATCGATAAAGGCTGAACGACTAAAGCTGATCCCCACTTTTGGGGAACGATCAAGATGTTCGACGTGACGCTGCAACTTCTCGGGAGCGAAGAGATCATCGGAATCGAGGAGGGCGATGTATTCTCCTTTTGCATGGCGAATACCCGAATTGCGTGCACCGGCCAGGCCTCGATTCTTCTGTTGGATAATCCGGATACGAGGGTCTGTAAACTGTTGGCAAAGGCGTAAACTGCCGTCGGTAGAACTGTCATCCACAATGACCAGTTCAAAGTCTGCATAGGTTTGGGCCAGGACAGATTGAATCGATGCTGTCACATAACGTTCGACATTGAAAACGGGGAGCACAACAGAGACTTTGGCCATGCGAGGCGTCCTTGATAGATGTTTAGGAGGCGTTTCGCCATTACATCGCGGTCATACTAGGCACGCATTTTGCGATATCCTGCTTCCCCCATGCAACTTCTAAAGTGTTCCCCTCTAGAGGGATAAATAACTCATCCATAGACGCTCAGAGCAGCTAAAAATCTGGGATGTAGTTATCCTCATGAGTTTTATCAAGTCTATAAGGGGATGGTTCGTTCTGCTGATTTATAAATTTTCTGTGAAGTTTGAGCCTAGAGCAAGAGCTAAAGCAAGAACGAAATATTTATTTCTATGCAGATACCTAATTAGGTTGCGGCATTTTGGCATGGATTGTTATGAATTTATCTTGATGCGGAACAATAAGGCTGTGATAGATTCCGTGAGTTTCTAGGTGCTTAAGCTACACCTTAAACTTTTGGGCTTGAGGGGGCAATATAAAAACTATGCTTGCTCAACTCAGAGATAGATTCGAGAAATTTAATAATCCATTTGTGCAAAACATTGGCTGGATGGGTGCTTCGGGTGCGGTCATCCGCATTTTTAGACTAATTACTACAGTGGGTCTAGCTCGATTTCTCAGTCCCTACGATTTTGGTTTGGTGGCCATTGTATTAACGACCAATGAATTTGTTCAAGTCTTCAGCCGTAACGGAATTGCAGCAAAACTGATTCAGGCTGATGAAGCAGATATCGAAGAATTATCTCACTCAGCCTATTGGCTGGGTTGGCTGGTATTTTTTAGTCTGTTTGTCTTGCAGTGCTTAGCTGCTTTTCCTATCGCTTGGTTTTACCACGACAATCAAATTATTTTGCCTATTTGCTTCATGGCAATCAGCTATTTATTGATCCCCCTTGCCGATGTGCAGGCCGCACGCATTCAGCGTGAAAATAGGATTAAAGTTATTGCTTTAAGTAATACGCTTCAGATCACAACAGATAATATCCTGTCCCTAGCCTTAGCATTCGGAGGGCTGGGTATGTGGGCCATTGTGTTGCCTAAGGTGCTCGTTGTTCCGATTTGGATTTATGTCATTTGCAGTAATCACCCTTGGCGTCCTCAAGGGAAATTTACCACAAAACATTGGGGAAATTTATTGGATTTCGGTCGGAATGTTCTAGGCGTAGAACTGCTCAAGACGTTCCGAAACAATATGGACTACCTGATTATTGGCCGTTTTCTGGGACTACAAGAACTTGGAGTCTATTATTTTGCATTCAATGCAGGCTTAGGGATTAGCTTAGGGGTTATTA
>CASBPW010000033.1 GCA_949127685.1 Candidatus Sivonenia alaskensis PMM_0068
CCATCTTTCCGCTGCTCGCTTATGCGCTGTTCGGACCCAGCACGAGTACGCGGCTGGGTCCGAACAGCGCATAAGCGAGCAGCGGAAAGATGGTCGCGTAGAGTCCGTAAATGCCCGGCACACCCGAGGCCACAGCATAGGCGATGCCGACGGGCACGAGCACCGTGGTTAGCACCAGCCCGGCCACGACATCATGGGGTATCCAGGCGATCTCGTAGTGGCGCAAGGTGTGCAACCCCGGCAGCCAGCGTGTCCAGCCAGTCTGATGGGCGGCTCTCCGCGGACGGGCGATGCGACCCGGTTCCAGCGGGGAAGAGGAGGGGGCCGAATCGCTCATTGGGGCGAAATGGGCGGCAGCACGGCAGAACAAAATAACTTAAAATCGGGATGCGTATACACAGTCAGAATCTTCATCACACTCTCCGCATTCCTACTGCGTCCCCACGAGGCCAGACGCAACCAATATTATAGGACTTACGGTCTGGTTCATTCACGGGTAACCCTTTTGACGCGTCAGGTTAGCCTGCATACTGTCGCCACAGCACCGAATGTGAAGAACGGGTGGGGACTCTCGCCACGTATTCTTCACAATATGAAACCTTCACAGGATATGGGACAGCGCCCCCAGCCTAGGGAAAACTGGATATATCCGTATTAATACGGTACTTTCCTGGTAATCTGACCTGCTCAAGCCTACAGGCTCAGCAATAAAGCCAGGAAATGTTTATATTCCTGACAGGCTACGATGAAGCACCTTGCGCTGTTGACGGACTTTTGTACCTATATGGCGCAGGCGATTTCCTTAGAGCAGGTACTCGATGGCGCAGTTGACATCATTGGGCAAGGCTTACAGGTCAGTCGCTGTATTCTATTGCCTGTAGCCTCGGGTAAATTGGTCACAGACTCTTTCCCTGAGTATCTGCATTCAAAGTTTAGTTCAGCGCGTCCATTTTTTCGGGCAGATGACTCCCTCACGCGTCTGGTTTTAGCAGGCCAGCCAACCCAAAATATCCCTGATGTCCGCTATGACTTCCGGATTACGCCTGATGCCAAACGAGCATATAAAGCCAGCCAAATACTCGCCGTCTTAGTCGTACCAGCGTCCTTTGAGGGCGAGTTGGTCGCTATCCTCTATCTCCATCAATGTAACGGTCCACGGGCATGGACCAACCAGGAAATTTGTCTCGTTGAGTCGATGATGAGGCCGATGGCGGCGGCTATCCGGCGGGTCCGTTGCCATACTCAAGAACAAATTGAACGCCAGCATTTTCAGAGGCAACGACAAGATATAGTTGAGCAAAATTTGGCCCCTATTTTTGCTTATGACCGAGATGGCACCATTGTGTTGTGGAACAAGGCAGCCCAGAGACTCTATGGTTGGAAAGCAGAAAAAATCTCTGGCCGGACTCTATATGACGTACTCCCTTCCACTGAAGACAAGGATCATCAACGGCAGCTGATTCGAAAAGTATTCAAGGGGGAAGTTAGTACGTCTACCGAATGGCTTACCTGCTGCCAGGATGGAACCTATCGTTATGCTCTAACTTCAGATTTTCCTTTGGAAGATGGGAAAGGAAATGTAGTGCTGGGGGTGTGCTCTACTACCGACATTACCGAACGAAAGCAAGCTGAAAGAATGGCTTCCCAGCGTGAAAAATATTTGGCAGCCTTGGTAGAAATCCAACAAAAATTATTGGCTGGACCGTTCGAAGAAGATAACTATGTCGCTATTTTGGAGCTTCTAGGTAACGCTTCGGGAGCGTGCCGGGTCTATCTTTTTGAGAACTATCAGAATGAACAGAATCAATTGTGCGCTAGCCAAAGAGCGGTCTATTGTACAAAGGGCGTTAACACTTTGCTCCTTCAGGACTTCTGTTATGAAGATTGGTGTCCCCAGCAAGGTGTGACTTTAGCCCGAGGGGAGGTCTTCGCCGGGATTGTTGCTCAACTTCCAGAAGCGGAACGATACGCTTTTGAGGCGCAGGGTATGCTTTCTGTTCTGCTCCTGCCCTTGCACGTCCAAGGTGTATTCTCTGGATTTATTGGTTTTGATAGTTGTTTGGAAGCAAAAGCCTGGGGAACTTCAGAAGTGGACCTCTTGCGAGCAGCAGCGGCAGCAGTTTCTTTAGCCCAAGAGCGCAAACAGGCAGAACAGGCTCTCCACAATAGTGAAGAACGTTATCAAGACCTCTATGACCACGCTCCGGACATGTACTTATCGATCACCCCAGAAGGTTTAATCAAGTCGATCAATCAATCAGGGGCTCAGTATTTGGGATATCACAAAGAAGAACTATTAGGCCAATTTATCTGGAATTTTATCCATGAACAGGACCGTCACCAAGTCCAAGAGCAAATGGCTAAAACCCTACACAAAGAAGCTACCCAGCAGGAACTAGAATTTCGCCGTGTCTGTAAAGATGGCACCGAACTCTGGGTGCGTGAGCGGACCCAGTTAGTGCTTGGTATCAGTGACCAGTCTGCCGAACTGCGAATTACTGGACAGGACATCACGCTCGCTAAACGTCTTGAAAAGGAACATAAGCAAGCAGAAGAAGCTCGTAAAAGTAGTGAAGTAATCCTCCAAACCATCTTCGACAACATCTCTGACGGAATATTTATTGTTGACGTCGACCTCCCCACTACTCCCCAGAAGTCTTATCTGCACTTTGTCACGGTGAATGCGTCCTATGCCCGGATGTTTTGCTTACCATCAACCCTGGTAGACGAACTCAGCCCCTATGACTGTCTGCCGGAAGATGCGGCGGATAAGTTATGGGCCTACTGTGTCTACTGCTTAGAAGAAAGAGCTTCCTATAGTTACGAGGAACGGATGGGAGACCGTACTTACTTAATCACGCTGTCTCCTGTTCTCGAAACCAATAAAAAGATTTCACGCATCATCGGTTCCTGTTTGGATATTTCTCAGCGCAAAGAAGCGGAGAGTACCTTAGCCGAAGCTAGAGATCAAGCGATAGAAGCCTCCCGGCTGAAATCTGAGTTCTTGGCCACCATGAGCCATGAAATCCGCACCCCTATGCATGGCATCCTCGGGATGACCGAACTTTTGCTCGATACCCCATTGGACACAGAGCAATATGAGTACGTCGATGTTGTGCAGATGTCTGCATCCAATCTCATGTACATCATTAATGACATTCTCGATTTTTCCAAGATTGAAGCAGGTCAATTGGTCTTAGAGTGCTTTTACTTCAAACCTGAGGACACTTTGTTACAGGCTATGCGTTTGGTAGAATCCGTAGCCCGAAGCAAAAAGTTGGCTTTGGAGATAGACATAGCACACGATGTCCCGGAACTGATTCAGGGCGACCCCGTTCGTGTGCGCCAAGTCCTCTTGAATTTTCTAGGGAATGCTGTGAAGTTCACAGAACAAGGCAGCATTAAGGTGAACGTCAGTGTAGGGGAACAAAGCCAAGCCCTGCGTTTCGAAGTCATAGACACTGGCATTGGTTTAACTCCTAATGACCAAGCGCGATTATTCCAACCCTTTACGCAAGTGGACGGTTCCGTGACCCGCAAGTATGGAGGAACAGGGTTAGGGCTGGCCATTTGCAAAAGACTTGTGGATATGATGGGGGGCCAAATCGGGGTAGAAAGTAAAGAAGGTCGCGGGTCAACGTTCTGGTTTACTGTCCCCCACAAAAGCCAAGGGATCTCTTAAGAAAAACTGCGCTAAAGAGCGTTCCTGTCCACCTAGAATAAGTTGAATTGCCTAGCGTACCCTGATGCCCAAAAGAACAGACCTTAAGAAAATCCTGATCATCGGAGCTGGACCGATTGTCATTGGTCAAGCCTGTGAATTTGACTACTCAGGCACCCAAGCGTGCAAAGCCTTACGGGAAGAGGGCTACACCGTTGTTTTGGTGAATTCTAACCCGGCTACGATTATGACGGATCCCAGCTTTGCCGACCGGACTTATATTGAGCCCGTTACCCCGGAGTTTGTTGCCAAGATCATAGAGCGGGAGCGGCCTGATGCTCTATTGCCCACCATGGGTGGTCAGACAGCCCTGAATGTGGCCGTGGCCTTAGCGGAGTCTGGAATTTTAGAAAAATTTGGGGTGGAGCTGATTGGAGCAAAACTAGAAGCCATTCAAAAGGCAGAGGACCGCGAGAAATTTAAAGCGGCGATGGAAAAGATTGGCTTGTCCGTCCCCAAATCGGGATTTGGACACACCCTCGAAGAATGCCGCCACATTGGGCAAGCCATTATTGGCTCGTTCCCCTTAATCATCCGGCCCAGTTTCACGTTAGGAGGCTCTGGCGGCGGCATTGCCTACAACCAGGAAGAATTTGAAGCCGTCTGTCGGACTGGCCTAGAAGCTTCTCCCACCAGTCAGGTCTTGATCGAAGAGTCGGCTTTAGGCTGGAAGGAATACGAGCTGGAAGTAATGCGGGATCTAGCCGATAACGTGGTGATTATCTGCTCGATTGAAAATATTGATCCCATGGGAATTCATACGGGCGATTCGGTGACCGTAGCTCCGGCCCAAACCCTTACAGATAAGGAATATCAGCGGCTACGGGATGCTTCCATTGCCGTCATTCGAGAAATTGGCGTGGAGACGGGCGGGTCTAATATTCAATTTGCCATTCATCCAGAAACGGGCAAAGTGATTGTCATTGAAATGAATCCTAGGGTTTCTCGCAGTTCTGCCCTCGCCTCTAAAGCTACCGGATTTCCGATTGCCAAAATTGCGGCCAAGTTAGCGGTGGGCTATACCTTAGACGAGATCCCCAACGATATTACACGGGAAACCCCAGCCAGCTTTGAACCGACGATTGACTATGTGGTCACGAAAATTCCCCGTTTTGCCTTTGAAAAGTTCCCCGGTTCTGAACCTGTTCTCACGACCCAGATGAAGTCGGTGGGCGAGGCGATGAGTATTGGCCGCACCTTTAACGAATCTTTGCAAAAAGCGCTACGTTCCATGGAATTGGGCCGTTTTGGTTTTGGGGCAGATCGTCCTGTCGCTTCCACGGATCTAGGGGCACTCTTACGCGCTATGCGCACCCCAAATCCTGAGCGCCTATTTCAGATTCATGATGCCTTGAGAGCAGGAGCTTCTGTCGAGGAAATCCATGACATCACCAAAGTGGACCCCTGGTTCTTGGATAAATTTGCGGAACTGGTGGCGCTAGAAGAGCAGGCGCTGGTGCTGAAAGAAAAAGGAGGGCTCGATACGCTCTCTCTAGAAGAACAGAAAGACTGGCTTTGGGAATACAAGCAGAATGGCTATTCGGACCAACAACTGGGCTATCTCTTAGGGAGTAACGAACAGGCCATTCGCAGCCTACGCAACACTTTGGGAATCAACCCTGTCTATAAGACCGTTGATACCTGTGCCGCTGAATTTGAAGCCTTCACACCTTATCATTACTCTACCTACGAATCGGAAACCGAACTCCGGATTAGCCAGAAACGCAAAGTGATGATTCTAGGGGGTGGTCCTAACCGCATTGGTCAGGGAATAGAGTTTGATTATTGCTGCTGTCATGCCTGTTTTGCCCTTTCAGAAGATGGGTTTGAAACGATTATGGTCAACTCTAACCCTGAGACCGTTTCCACAGACTATGACACTTCTGATATCCTCTTTTTTGAGCCCCTGACCCGAGAAGATGTGCTCAATATTGTAGAAGCAGAAAAACCAGAAGGCGTGATCGTTCAGTTTGGTGGTCAGACGCCTCTAAAGTTAGCGGTTCCTCTAGAAAAAGCGGGTGTTCCGATTTGGGGTACTACGCCCGATGCGATTGATAGAGCGGAAGACCGGGAGCGCTTTGAACAAGTGCTCCGAGCCTTAGATATCCGTCAGCCAAACAATGGAATAGCTCGTTCCCATGCCGAAGCTTTGGTGGCAGCCCAGCGCGTAGGCTATCCTGTGGTCGTTCGTCCGAGCTATGTCCTCGGAGGAAGAGCGATGGAAATTGTATACTCTGACCGAGATTTAGAACGGTATATGACAACAGCACTGCCTTTGGATCTAGATATCACCGAACATCCAATTCTGATTGACCAGTTCCTAGAAGGAGCGGTGGAAGTTGATGTGGATGCCGTTTGTGACCGTACCGGTCGCGTCGTAATCGGCGGCATCATGGAACACATTGAAGAAGCGGGTATTCACTCAGGAGATTCAGCCTGCGTATTACCTGCGCGTTCCCTATCTGACGATGTTTTGCAGACGATTCGAGATTGGACGGTTAAGCTTGCCCAGAGTTTAAAGGTCGTAGGCTTGATGAATGTGCAATATGCCGTCCAAGAGGAACAGGTTTATGTCTTGGAAGTGAATCCTCGTGCTTCCCGGACAGTACCTTTTGTCTCCAAAGCGATTGGCGTACCACTTGCGATGATTGCAGCCCGCTTAATGTCCGGAAAGACCTTAGAAGAATTGGGATTTACAAAAGAAGTCATTCCCAAACACGTTTCGGTTAAAGAAGCAGTTCTTCCCTTTGATAAGTTTCCTGGCACAGACCTGATTCTCGGTCCAGAAATGCGTTCTACAGGAGAAGTGATGGGCATTGATATGGACTTTGGAGCCGCTTTTGCGAAAGCACAGCTAGCCGCAGGTCAACGCGTTCCGACTTCGGGAAGGGTATTTATTTCAGTAGGCGACCGGGATAAAAATGCGGTAATTCCCGTGGTCAAAGACCTCTTAGAGCTCAATTTCTCTGTAGTCTGTACCCGAGGCACCCAGAAGTTCTTGGCTCAGCAGGGTCTTGTCACCGATGAGGTGCTAAAAATTCACGAAGGCCGTCCCCACATCGAAGACCTCATCAAAAATGGTCAGATTCAGTTAGTGATTAATACACCCACAGGCAGCGAAGCTCAATCGGACGGTCGCAGAATTCGCCGTACTGCCCTTGCCCAAAGAATTCCCGTAATCACAACCATTGCCGGTGCGATTGCTACTGCCCAAGCCATTCGTGCTCTCCAAAAAGGCCCCTTACAGGTGAAAACAATTCAGGAGTATCACGGATTAGCTACTGAACCCTAAAACCTTGATCCCTTGAAAAAGACGGGAATCTTAAAGCCCCGTTTTTACAGGATTGGGGGGAGCTAACTGCGTAAGTCTTGCTCACTATAGAAAAGTCAACCATCAATTTCAGAAAATCAGTTTAAGTGCGTAGTATTGTGAAAAATTTAGAGGTAACCCATGCTCGTTGTAACTACATCAACTGGAGTCCTGGATATTGTTGGTGGGCGTTCTGGAGCGTACGAGCAAGAACTACGCAAAGCCAAGAATATTGCCTTAGAAGAAATGAAAGATGAAGCTGCTAGAATGCCTGACCCATTGGCAGGGTAATCGCATCTAATTTTGTATAAATTGTACTTGACAAAAGGTGAAGGTCTAAGTCGAAAGAGGGGCTTGCCGTGGAGACTGTCATGGAGAAGTTCGAGCGGTTAATCTGAGGGGGAAGTAAAAGGTTGAATACTCTGGCAGGTCACAATGGCAAAAGGCTTTGGTCAACTCGTTCTGAGCCCTAAACAGGAAC